>JABICI010000123.1 GCA_018652335.1 Flavobacteriales bacterium | reverse complement strand
CCCTGATATGTCTCCAACTAAAGGTAGAGCTTATATTGATACTATTCAAGGCTACTTAAATCCAAGAATGGTAGTAACATTAAACTTAGTAGTTGGATGTTCTGATCAGTTAGCTTGTAACTATGACTCATTAGTAACATTTGATGACAATTCTTGTATTCTACCTGATGGATGTACAGATGTTAATGCATGCAACTATGATTCACTAGCGTTATGTGATGATGGATCTTGTTTAACAATCTTAGGATGTACTGATCCAGCTGCTTGTAATTATGATGCAAATGCTCAATGTGATGATGGTTCATGTTTAATCGGTACAGTTGGTTGTACTGATGTCTTAGCATGTAATTATGACCCTGTTGCGGCATGTGATGATGGATCATGTTTAACTGAATATGGATGTATGAATCCTGCAGCAACGAATTATGACCCATTAGCTACATGTGCAGATACATGTATTTTTACTGTAGCTCAATTTGGGTGTACAGATTCAACTGCATTTAACTTTAATCCACTTGCTTTATTTGATGATGGTTCATGCTGTTTAATAGATGGTTGTACTGATCCATTAGCAATTAACTTTGAACCACTAGCATGTTATGATAATGGATCTTGTATAGATGCATTACTTGGATGTACATATTCAATAGCATGTAACTACGATCCATTAGCTAATACAGATGATGGTACATGTGATTTTCCAAATGGATGTGGAGATCCTCTTTACAATGAATATGATGCAAGTGTTACCTGTTCTGATCCAAATGCTTGTATTACTTTAGTTATTGCTGGTATTAATGAATCAATTGACCAGTCTACTTTAATTTATCCTAATCCAGCTAATAATTATCTAAATGTTATAAGTAGTGATATTAAGATTAACACTGTATCTGTAAATAATTTACAAGGACAGGAAGTAATTAAACTAAATGTAAACTCAAATAAAGTAAAATTAGATCTTACGACTCTTTCTAAAGGTGTTTACTTTATTGATATAAAATCTGAGAAGACAAATATTAAGAGAAAGTTTATAATTGAGTAATTAGTTAAAATATTTAAAATTAAAAAGCCCCTCTCATGAGGGGCTTTTTTTATATGTAGCGTGAGGGAGATTTGAACTCCCGACCTCAGGGTTATGAATCCTGCGCTCTAACCAACTGAGCTACCACGCCAAATTTAGGAGTGCAAATATATTATTTTCAGCAATTAATAAATATAATAAATCAAAAAATTAACTTCTACCCTTTTCATCTAAAATACTAGAGTAATGTTTAAGAGATCTTAAAATTAAAGCTATAAATGCTGATATAATTAATACTAAAAAACTTTCTTTAGAAATGTTAAATAAATTTAACACGAAGATGTTTTTTAATAATTCAACAAATAAGAATCCTACTATACAAGATAAAACACTTGCATATTCTCTCCTTAATATTGTGATAAATGAAAATGGTGTGCTAGATTTTCTAAAGTTGAATACATTTGGAATAAAGGCAGGTAAAGTATTTGACCATTTAATAAAATCATCTCCAAACTTTTTTTCTAGAAATCTTTCTTCTGCAATCATAATTCTTTCGTAATACAACCAAAATAATAAACTCATTATTAAAATAAAAAATATACTAAATGTTGAAAGAGCTATACCAAACCATATAAGATAATTCCCAAGATATAATGGATGGCGTAGCATTGAGTACATCCCAGATGAATTTAATGTATTAGCAACTTGTTCTTTAGTATTTCTTCCACTAGTTCCTTTTGGAGTTGTACCAATTGTGTAAAATCTAATGAAAAAACCAATTACTGATAAAATAATTGAGATATTTATTAGATTTAAACTAAATTCTTCTGAAAAGTTACCATAATTTGTGGAGTAAATAAATGGAATTGTCAAAACAAATAAAAGTATTGGAAATTGCCCCCTATACTTGAATAGATAATTTCCTTGATTCTCCATTGATTGAAATAAAGCCATATTGTATTATCTTTGTTAATATATATTTGCAAAACTATCAAAAGATTTTTTCTATTGCTTAGATGCTATTGAAATTAATTTTGTTAATTTAATATACTAAAAATGAAAAATTTATTCAGAATTTTTTATAAAAAATAAAGTGTAAATTAAATGAAACGTCTTCATATATTTCTGCTTAAATCTTTTTTAAAACCTTTTATTGCTACTTTTTTTATTGCAATTTTTATCTTATTAATGCAATTTCTTTGGAAATATATCGATGATTTAGTTGGTAAAGGCTTAGATGTTATTCAAATTTTTCAACTTTTATTTTATGCATCAGCCAGATTTGTTCCAATTGCTATTCCAATTGCCTTATTGTTAGCATCTGTAATGGTATTTGGAAAATTAGGAGAACAATATGAGCTTGTTGCTCTTAAATCTGCAGGAATATCTTTCTATAAGATATTATCTCCTTTAATCATTTTTGTGATTTTTATTAGCTATGGATCATATTTATTTTCAAATTATATTATGCCTATCGCGAATTTAAAAAATGGCTCAATGATATATAATATTCAAAAGAAAAAACCTGCTTTAAATATTAGAGAAGGAATATTTTATTATGATATTGATGGCTACGCAATAAAAGTTAATAAAAAATTAAATGATGGGGTTAATTTAAACGGTATTTTAATTTATGACCATACAGGAAATGATGGAAATACTAAAGTTCTTTCATCAAGAAGTGGAAAAATGGAAATAACAGCAGATGGAAGATTTTTAAATTTATTTCTTTATGATGGAAGTTCTTATATAGAAGTTAGTAACAAAAATCAAAAAACACCTTTTCGTATAACAAATTTTAAAGAGAACTTAATCCGATTTGATCTTAATAGCTTTAATGCTTTCAGCGATAGTGAAAAACTTTACAAAGGACATTATGCGATGTTAAATAATAAACAACTTAATTATTCAATTGATTCTTTAAATATTAGATACAAAAACAAAGTTTCTTCAATTAAAGAAAACACACTTTCACAATATTTAAAAAATATTTCATCAGACACAATACGTAAGAAAATATTAGTTTCCAATACAAAAGCTAGCTATGATATTGCTATTAATAAATTAAGAAAACTTAAAGCTCAAGCGAAATCAAATAAAAATGATTTAAATTACCAAAATATAATTATTAATAAGCATAAGATTGAATGGCACAGAAAAATTAGCTTAGCAGTAGCATGTTTATTGCTATTTTTAGTTGGAGCTCCATTAGGTTCTATTATTAGAAAAGGTGGATTTGGCCTACCTGTCCTCTTCTCTATACTGTTTTTCCTATTATTTCATGTCCTCAATATAATTGGTGAAAAATCAGCAAAAGATTTAAGTATGACTCCATTAGAGGGTATGTGGTTAGCAAATATCATTTTCATTCCTATAATATTTTTTTTAATGTATAAAGCCAAAAATGATACAAAATTTATTGATTTATCTTCTTTTTATATATTTATTAATAGAATAAAAAATAAGATTCAATAGAATAAAAATATTACTTTTGTTGTTCAATAATTTAAAGATGAAATTCAACACAATTAAAGAGGCAATAAATGATATTAGATCTGGCAAACTAGTTATTGTTATTGATGATGAAAACAGAGAAAATGAAGGAGATTTTGTAGGAGCTGCAGAAATGGTTACACCTGAAATGATTAATTTCATGGCAACTCATGGAAGAGGATTAATATGCGCTCCTTTATTAGAGAGTCGATGTGATGAATTAGGCTTAGATTTAATGATAGGTAAAAACTCTGCAGCATATGAAACTCCATTTACTGTATCAGTTGATTTAATTGGGAACGGATGCACAACAGGAATATCCACAAAAGATAGATCTAAAACAGTTAAAGCACTTACAGACTTAACAATTAATCCAGGAGAATTTGGTAAGCCTGGCCATATCTTTCCATTAAAAGCAAGAAATGGTGGAGTATTAAGAAGAGCTGGACATACAGAAGCATCAATTGACTTAGCTAGATTAGCTGGATTATACCCTGCTGGTGTTATCATTGAAATATTAAATGATGATGGTACAATGGCAAGGACACCTGAATTATTTAAAATTGCTGAAAAATTTAATTTATCATTTATTACCATTAAAGATTTAATTGAATATAGAATGCAAAATGAGTCTCTAATATCAGAAGAAGCTCTCGTTGATTTACCAACTGATTTTGGAGATTTTAAAATGAAAGCATTCAAGCAAAAAACTAATAATCAAATTCATTTAGCCATATATAAAGGAAAATGGAGTGAAGCTGATGAAGTCTTATTACGTGTACACTCATCATGTTTAACTGGAGATATCTTTGGAAGTTGTAGGTGTGATTGTGGACCTCAACTACATCAAGCCTTAAGACAGATTGAAGAAAATGGAAAAGGAGTATTAATATATATGAATCAAGAAGGACGTGGCATTGGTCTCATAAATAAATTAAAAGCTTACGAACTTCAAGAGAAAGGTAGGGATACTGTTGAAGCTAATACTGAATTAGGATTTAATGCTGACGACAGAGATTATGGAATTGGTGCACAGATTATTCGTAAATTAGGCATTTCTAAAGTAAAACTTTTAAGTAATAATCCTAAGAAAAGAGTTGGATTAACTGGCTATGGCATTGAAATTGTTGCTACAGTCCCAATTGAGATTTTATCAAATAAACATAATGAAAACTATTTAAAAACTAAGAGAGATAAAATGGGTCATTATTTAAAAAATCTAAATGGATAGTGAACCCATTATATTAGGCATAGAATCATCGTGTGATGACACTTCGGCTTCTATCCTAAAGGGAAGAAAAGTTCTATCTAATGTTATTTCAAATCAAGAAATTCATTCCTTGTATGGTGGTGTTGTACCAGAGCTTGCATCTAGAGCACATGAACAAAATATTATTCCAGTAGTTGATACTGCTTTAAGTAAGGCTAATATTAAAAAAAATCAAATTTCAGCTGTTGCATATACTAATGGACCTGGTTTATTAGGCTCATTATTAGTTGGGAGTTCATTTGCTAAATCTTTTAGTTTAGGTTTAGGAATCCCTATTATTACAGTTAATCATATGAAAGGACATATTTTATCTCATTTTATTGATGAAGGTAATGAGTCTCCGTCTTTTCCTTTTTTATGTTTAACTGTATCAGGAGGTCATACTCAAATTGTGCAAGTAGAAAGTCCAACTATAATGAATGTAATCGGTACAACATTAGATGATGCAGCAGGAGAGGCCTTCGATAAATCCGCTAAACTTTTAGGAATAGCTTATCCTGGAGGTCCATTAATTGATAAATATTCTAAAAAAGGAAATATTCATGCGTTTACATTTGGAAAACCAAAGGTTAAGAATCTTGACTTTAGCTTTAGTGGACTTAAAACCTCAATTTTATATAAAATTCAAAATAACACACAGAAAGACCCTAATTTTATTAAAGATAACTTTAATGATTTGTGCGCGTCAATTCAGTACAGTATTGTATCAATATTAATAGAAAAAATAAAAATAGCTATAATGCAAACAGGTATAAATAATTTAGCAATTGCAGGAGGTGTTTCTGCAAATACTTACTTAAGAGAAGAGTTAAAAAAACTTTCTAGCAACAACAATAATTTTAAACTATATATACCTAAATTCGAATACTGTACAGACAATGCAGCAATGATAGCTATTGCTGGTTATTTCAAATATTTAGACAAAGATTATGCTAACTTGAATGAGACCCCTTCTGCTTCATTAACTTTTTAAAAATTCCAAAGTTTTAAGTAATGCTTTATTTAAATGTAGAGGAAATTTATTTTTATTGTATGGATGTGAACTGCCAAAGACATGATCTGCCCCATTAATAATCTCTAGATTAATTTTGTCATTCCATCTTTTCATTTCTAATGCATCTTCAATTAAAACAGTTGGATCTGAAGAGCCATGAATATGTAAATGTGGAATATTAATTTCTTTAATAGCTTTCTTTATATTTAATCTTTCAATATTTTCTAGGCAATTTTGATAAAACTGATAAAACATAGGCATGTTTTGCTTTGTTCTACCATTATAAACATACAATACATTAGTATCTTTCCATTTTCTAGCCCTATCTGCATCAGGAAGTCTGGAAATAAGATTTGAAGGTGATGCCCAACTTATTACTTTATCTATTTGATTATTTTCATTTGATTTAAGTACAGAGATAGCTCCTCCTCTACTGTGGCCAAACAATGAAACTTTACATTCTGGATACTTTGAATTAATCCAATTTATAACAAGTTCTAAATCATCTAATTCAGTGCAAAAATTATTATTACCAAAAGCATTTAAGTCTACAAAATCATTGGGATTTTGAAAATTTGTTCCATTATAAGAAAAATTAAACTTTATAAAAACGTATCCATTAAGAGCAAAAAAATTAGCAATTTCATTAAAAGGTCCCCAATCTTTAAAGCCTTTGAAACCATGTGAAAACAAGATAACTTCATTTATATGATTATTTTCAATTAAAGTTGAATCTATTATGATTCTTCTTTCTCTAGATCCATTAATTTTAAAATTGAATTTGCTAAGCACAAAAAAATACTGTATTTAAGATAAAACTTCTGCAACTTTATCTGCAGCTTCTTGTAGAAGTATAACCGACTCAACTTTAAGACCACTTTCATCAATTAATTTCTTAGCTTCAATAGCATTTGTTCCTTGAAGTCTAACAATTAAAGGAACACTAATTTCACCAATATTATTGTATGCATCTACTATACCTTGAGCTACTCTATCGCATCTAACGATACCGCCAAAAATATTTACAAGAATAGCCTTTACCTTATTGTCCTTAAGAATAATTCTAAAAGCCTGTTCAACTCTTTTTGCGTCAGCTGTTCCTCCAACATCTAAGAAGTTAGCAGGATTACCGCCTGCCATCTTAATTATATCCATTGTTGCCATAGCAAGGCCAGCGCCGTTCACCATACAGCCTACATTTCCATCTAGCTTTACAAAATTAAGACCATATTCTCCTGCTTCTACTTCAGTAGGATCTTCTTCTCTTGTATCTCTTAACGAGATAAAGTCTTTATGTCTAAATAAAGAATTACCATCTAAAGTTACTTTTGAATCAACTGCCATAATTAAATCATCTGATGTCTTTAAAACTGGATTAATTTCAAAAAGTGCAGAATCAGTTTTGTCATAAGCTGTATAAAGTGAATAGACAAATTTAGTCATCTCTTTAAAAGCTTTACCAGTTAATTTAAGATTAAAAGCTATTTTTCTGCACTGAAAAGCAGTAAGTCCTACTTTGGGGTCAATCTCTTCATGAAAAATTAAATGTGGAGTTTCTTCAGCTACAGCTTCAATATCCATACCACCTTCAGTTGAATACATAATCATATTTCTACCGCTTGATCTATTTAATAAAACGGAAATATAAAATTCTGAAGTTTCACTCTCACCTGGATAGTAAACATCTTCAGCAATTAGCACTTGGTTCACTAATTTCCCTTCTGCTGATGTTTGAGGTGTCACTAAATTCATTCCTAAAATATCATTTGAAATTGATTCTACTTCATCTAACGATTTAGCAAGCTTAACACCACCACCTTTGCCTCTACCACCAGCATGAATCTGTGCTTTAACAACCCACCAATTAGTACCTGTTTCATTATTTAATTTTTTTGCTGCCTCTACTGCATCTTTTTTAGTAGAAGCGACTATGCCTCTTTGTATTCTAACGCCAAAACTATTTAATAATTCTTTGCCTTGATATTCATGTAAATTCATAAAGTCTTTTTTTTTTACAAAAGTATATGATTGTATTTAATTACAAAGTTCTATTGACAATAAATTATATATTTTTGCATGCCTTTTTACATTATATGATCTCTAAACAAATCTTAATACTTATAATTTTTCTACCATTTTTTGTTAATGGTCAATTCAATGATAAAAAAACATATGAAATCAAAAAAATTGAAGATGCTCCAATAATTGATGGAAATATGAATGATAATATTTGGACTGAATTAAATATTGCTAGAGACTTTACTCAGATTTCACCAAATAATGGATTTTCTGAACGTCCTAATCAAAAAACAGAGGTTAAAATATGTTTTGATAACAAGAATATTTACTTTGGTGTAATGATGTATGACAACTATCCAGACAGTATACTTAAGGAATTAGCAGTCAGAGATAATAATAATGCTAATGCAGATCAATTTGCAATTTACATTGACCCATTTAGTAATGGTCAAATTGAATATGAATTAATGGTTTCTGCAGCAGGAGTTCAATCAGATGCTAAGATAACTACTTCTTCAGTTGATAAATCATGGGATGCTGTCTGGAATTCTTCTGTGAAAATATATGACAATGGATGGTTTCTTGAAGTTTCAATTCCATTTTCACAACTAAGATTTCCGGAAAATATTGATTATTGGTCAATTAATATGGCAAGAGGGATTAGAAGGTATCGTGAAGATTACAGTTGGAATCCAATAAATGTTGAGTTTAGTGACTTTTCATTACAAGCAGGTATATTAAATGGTATTAAAAATATTAATTCTCCTATTCGATTATCATTAATGCCATATATATCTATATATGCAGATAATTTTGATGGAGAAACAACATTTCCTTATAATTATGGTGCTGATTTAAAATATGGTATTAATGAAAGTTTTACTCTTGATATGAGCCTAATTCCAGACTTTGGACAAGTAGCATCAGATGCAATGGTCTTAAACCTCTCGCCATTTGAAATGAAATATGATGAAAAAAGACAGTTTTTCAATGAGGGAACAGAATTATTTAGTAAAGGAGATGATATGTTTTATAGTAGAAGACTTAAAGATGATTTGTTAAATGCTTCTAAAATTACTGGTAGAACTTCTAATGGATTAGGAATCTCAGTTCTAAATGCAATAACTAACAAAACTGATGACAATCCATTAACCAATTACAATGTAATGATTTATGATAAATCGTTTAGAAATAATTCTTCAGTAAGTTTAATGAATACTAATATGCTACAGAATGGATCTGATAAGGATGCAAATGTAACTGGTTTATTTACTAGAATAAATAACAAAAGTAATACAAGGGTCTTCGTTGCAAAACTTAAGATGAGTCAGGAGATAGAAAATAGCACTAATTCCAAAGGTTTTGCTGGAATGATTGCAGTTGGAAAAACAAGTGGTAATTATCAATATAATTTATACTCTAAGTTTGAAGATGATAAATACAACTCAAATGATTTAGGCTTTCTATATGCAAACAATGAAATAACTAATGGATTAGTCTTAACCTATAATCAATTTAATAAGACTAAAAGATTTATAGATTTTGCTACATCTCTTGAACTTGAAAATCAAACATTATTTACTGAACAAAAATTTGTTGATTTTCATTTTGAATTAGAAACCAAAGCAACTCTTAAAAATTATACTACTATTTTTGTAAAAACTTCCTTAAATCCATATGAGAAAAATGATTTTTATGAAGCAAGAACTAATGATATAGCTCATCCTTTAAAAAGATCTAAAAAATTTGATTTTGGATCATGGATATCAACTGATTATAGAAATACATTTGCTATAGATCTTTCAGGTGGATTTAATATTAGACCTTTATATGATGGATATACAAATCGATTTAGAATCTCACCCAGATATAGAGCATCTGACAAGCTTTCTTTTAATTACATTTTATCAGTAAAAAATTCTTATAATGATATTGGTTTTGTTACAAATGACACTTTATATTTTGATCCATTTGGATTATTTCTTACATCTCCAGAAATAGACTATATTTTTTCAAAAAGAAATACTAGAATGATCACTAATGTTATTAAAGGAAATTATATTATTAATAACAAGATTAATCTATCTATTAAGATAAGGTATCACATTGATCAAGTAAAGAACTTAGAATTTATGTCTTTATCAAAAGAAGGCTATCTCATTGAAAGTCAGTATTATGACAATAATAATATTAATTATACAACTTGGACCTCAGATTTAATTTTTAACTGGAGATTTGCACCTGGAAGTGAATTAAGTATTGTTTGGAAAAATGCTATAGATGATCAGAAGAGCTATCTAATTAATTATTGGAGTGAAAATTTTGAGGATACTTTTACTCTAGCACAAAAAAACAGTATTTCATTGAAGTTAATATATTATTTAGATTATCTTTATCTACAGAAATGATTAGAGCCAAAAACATACATTTTTCTTACGATAAATTAAATGTCCTAAATGGTGTAAATTTAGACATCAAAAAAGGAGATTTTATAAGTATTGTTGGAGCTTCTGGAGCAGGGAAATCTACACTTTTAAATCTTATTGGTACACTTGATACAATTCAACAAGGTTCGTTAACTATTAATAACAAAGAAATTATTAACCTTAATGAAATAGAATTAGCTAAAATTAGAAATAAAGAAATTGGATTTATTTTTCAATTTCATAATTTATTAAATGAATTTACTGCACTTGAAAATATTTGTTTACCAGCTTTTCTAAACGGTACAACTAAAGAAACTGCTGAGAAAAAAGGAATGGAGTTATTAGATATGCTTAATTTACATCACAAAGCAGAAAAAAAACCTGACGAACTATCTGGTGGTGAACAACAAAGAGTTGCTGTTGCTAGATCATTAATAAACTCACCTTCTATTTTATTAGCTGATGAGCCTTCAGGAAACCTTGATTCTAAAAATGCAGCAGAATTACATGAATTATTACTCAAATTAAATAAAGAAAAATCTCAGACTATTATAGTAATTACTCATAGCAAAGAACTAGCAAATCTTGCAGATAAAACTTTTGAAATAAAAGATGGGAAAATAATTTGACATAAAACGTTGTTATCTTATCAAATAGTATAATTTTGTACTTTGATGATTTATCAAAACCCCTATTTGCTTTATGCTCTCTTTGCAATAGTTATTCCTATTCTAATTCATCTCTTTAATTTACGAAAACATAAAGTAATTTACTTCAGTAGTTTACGATTTCTCAAAGAAATTAAAACAAAAAACAAAAAGAAATCTAGACTTAAAAATATATTGATCCTACTTTGTAGAATTCTAGCAATTACTTTTTTAATTCTAGCTTTTGCGAAACCTTTTATTCCTTCGAAAAATATATCCGAAAAGAATGATGTATTTATTTATTTAGATAATTCTTTAAGCATGGATATTGATTTTGGTAGTGGTAATCTTTTAAATATTGCAAAAAAAAAGGCTTTTGAAATAATTGATTCTTACTCTGAAAATCATAATTTTTTCCTTGTTACTAATAGTTTTTTATCTATAAATAACTTTCCCTACACAAAGGATGCTATTAAACGTCAAATTGATAACATAAGTTCAAACTCTGAAATTAAATCTTTTAAAGATATTTTATCCAAAGTAGAATCTCTCTCTATAAAAAATCATTTATATTATATTTCTGACTTTCAAAAGAGCACATTTATCAGTAGTTCGCTTAATGAGATGAATTTAGATTGTAGTGTTACATTTATAATTATTGAAAATCAAGATGTAACAAATATTTCAATTGACAGTGTTTTTATAAATGAACCTATTTTTGATAATAATATTGATGTTGTTATAAACGTAAACTTATCTAATAATAGTTCACAAGATATTACAGATGAAGTAATTTTTCTTTTTATCGATGATAAACAAAAATCACAACAGTCATTAACTCTATTATCTGGTGAAAAAAAGACTATTTCATTTGCTTTTCTATCTACAAAAAAAAGATTTTTAAATGGTCACATTCAAACAAATGATAATCCAGTAAGTTATGATAATAAATTTTATTTTTCTATTCCATCTGTTAATAAAATTAATGTTTACAGCATAAATGAAAATAATGATAATAAAGCTTTCTTATCTCTGTTTAAAAAAGACTCCACTCTATTTAATTATTTTTCAAATAATATAGGCAACATTAATTACAACCTAATAGAGAATCAGAATCTAATTATCTTAAATGAAGTGATTTCATTAAGCACTGGACTTTTAAATAGTATGAAATTATTTACTCAAAACGGTGGATCATTAATAATTGTTCCGCCTTCAAATCTTGACAATATTTATAACTATAACTTGATGTTAGATGCATTAAATATAAATCTGATTTCTAATGTTAACACAGGTAATATTAAAATAAATAAGTTTATTCCTGATCATCCAATATATAAAAATGTATTTTCAAATTCTAATGAGAAGATAAATTTTCCAATTGCTTCTAAGTCATATTTAGTTAACAAAAGAAATTATAGTTCACAAATCATAAATTACGCTAATAATAATGAATTTCTAAGTTCTTTCTCAAATGGATCAGGATTAATTTATCAATTTTCTAGCCCGTTAGATGAATCGTTTAATAATTTTACAACTCATGCTCTATTTGTTCCTACTTTAATAAATATTGCTAATACATCTTTACAAATTCAAAATGTTTACAATATTATTAATAATAAAGATAAAGTTATAATTAATAATGAAATTCCCAAAAATGAATTACCACATATTATACTTGATCAAATTGATATTGTTCCAACACTTAAAATTAATAATGGGGTGCTAGAACTAGATGTTAATAATCAAATAACAAAAAATGGCATCTATTCAATCAATATTAAAGATAGTACTGTGAACTATGTAGCATATAACTACAAAAATATAGAGAATAATACTATATCACTATCTATAAATGAAATTGAAGAATTTATATCGAAAAATAAATTTATAAATATTGATGTATTATCATCTAAAAATAAATCATTTAAATCTATAATAACAGAAAAAGATATTGGTAAAGAATTTTGGAAGTTAGCTTTAATACTTTCATTAATTTTCTTTGTAATTGAAATTTTTCTTTTAAAAATAAGCTAATTATGAATATATTATTGAAATCTGCAAAAATAATTGATCCTAACTCAAAGTTTAATAATGAGATAATGGACGTATATATTAAGGATGGAAAAATAGATCAAATTGCAAAATCCATTAATTATAAAGAAAAATCAGATACTAAAAATTCTGATATTGAATTTACATATGAAAATCTTCATATATCACCAGGATGGTTTGATTTGCATGCTAATTTTGGAGAGCCTGGTTTTGAACACAATGAAACTTTAGATACAGGATGTAATGCAGCTGTTAAAGGTGGCTTTACTGGAGTAATGTTAATGCCTAACAATATACCATCTATAGACAATAGAAGTATGATTGATGCTATATTAAATAAAACTAGTAATTTAGTTGTTGATGTATTACCTGCTGGAAATATTACACAAAATTCTATTGGAGATTCAATAGTTGAAATGCATGACATGGCAGAGGGTGGCTGTAAAGCTTTTACTGATGATAAAAACTCATTAATGAGGAATGATGTCATGAAAGTTGCAATGCTATATTCTATTGACTGTAATGCCTTAATAATGAATTATCCTAATGATGTAAGTTTATCAAAAAATGGAGTGATGCATGAAGGAAAAACAAGCACAAGATTAGGATTAGTAGGTATTCCTTATATGGCTGAAGCAATGATGGTTGATAGAGACATTAATCTACTTGAGTATGCTAACTCTAGATTACATTTAAGTTATATTTCTACAAAAGATTCTGTAAATAAAATTAAAATTGCAAAGAGAAAAGGCCTCACAATAACTGCAGATGTAGCCTTACATAATTTATTTTTAACTGAAAATGACATTAATAATTTTGACACCAGATACAAGGTTTTACCTCCTTTAAGAGAAAATGAAGATATTAATGTATTAATTAAGGCACTTAAAGACAATACAATTGATGTTATTAGTTCTGATCATACTCCTATTTCTGATGAACATAAGAAAGTTGAGTTTGATAATGCATTAAATGGTATAATTGGCTTAGAAAGTGCTTTTGGTCTATTATGTAAGTACATTGTTCCTAAAATTGGACTAAGTTTGTTAATAGAGAAAATATCTATTAATCCTAGAAAAGTTTTACAATTACCTCAAATAAGTATTAACATCGGTAATACAGCAAACATAACATTATTTGACCCAGAAAAAGAATGGGAATTTACAGCAGATGATATCAAATCAAAATCTTTAAACACACCATTTATTGGAACTAAAATGAGAGGAAAAGCCTTAGGTATAATTAATAAAGGAATATTTAAAGTTAATTAATCATTTACTAATACTTTCTGAGTACTTCCATCATCATAAAAATAAATAAGTGTAGTATTGTTACCAATATTATTTTTACTAACATTTCTTCCTAACAAATCAGTAATTTTAATTAATCTTGGTTCAATTACATTTAACGAGTTTAATGATGTAGTAGCACCCTGACTTTCATATAGTTTTAAATCATCAACTGCAGCCTCAATTAGACTTCCACCATCAAGATTCTGACCAGGTCTTAAACTATCTGATGCAATAAACTTTAATTGAATATTATTGGATAACGTAACATAGTCCTTAACTCTAAAAGCAAAATTTCTCCAGTTGATATCAGATGTTAAATTATTTTCAACATATACCCAATTATTCCCATCATCAGTAATAAGAACTTGCCACCAATCTGCTCCTGGATTAGCACCTGTATTATTGGTGAACCATCTCCAATATGAAAAAGCAGGATTAGTATAATCAGTAAGATCATAATAAGGAGAAAATAAAGTTGTATGCCCACCATCTACATCATTTTCACCAATACCTGATGCAGATGAAGATGCATTTCCTGTGTAAGCGCATTGCAAACCACCAATAGTATGCTGTTCATCAGTTTGTACATTGTCACCGTTATCTGTGTATGAGCCAATTGGCATACCTATTTCCCAAAGTCCAGTCGTTGCATTATCATCACTACTTCCTGTTTGCCAAAATCCAAAATTAAAGTCAAAATCTTCTTCTTCAACCATTTCATATCCTACTAGAACAAAGTTTGGTGGATTTGCATTAGTAATAGGTAACAAATTAGAAGCCATCGGTGTTACGCCTGATTCATTTCCATAATTATCAAGAAGAGATATATAGTAAGCTACAATAGTTCCAGGTAATTGTGCTGGAATAGTTGTGGTAAAAGATGTTGTACCAGTCATACTTAGTGTTGTCCAATTACTAATATCATTAACTCTGTAGAAACAATTAGTTGCTCCCAATGCCCAAGGGTAAGTCATACCAATATTTGCATTTATTGTTATTCCAACATTTGGATTTGAAGTTGTTACTGGGTTATGTGATATAACAGCATTAGAAAGTAAGGTTATCCCATGTTGATTAAATGCATCGATAATATCATTATCGTTAGGAGTACCATTACTTAAATCTCCGTCATTATCATCAGCATACAAAACCTCAAGTAAAATATCAGTATAAATTGAGCCTTCATCTCCATCAGGACCATCAACTCCAGAGTCATAAACATATTTAAATAAATCAAGCATCTGAGTCATACTACCAAGATTTAGGTATAAGTCCCAAAATGCACCAGCAATAATTTCACCATCAGCATGTACCTCTCCAACTAGATCTTGTGGATATACTTTTCTATCTTGATCATATCTTCTTACAAATCCTGTAGGATCATTGTCATAGAAGCCTATACCAAGAATAGGTGATATTGTTAAAGATAATGCCCATACATCAGCAAACCCTTCATTTAATCCGCCATTTTCCATACCTCCACCCCAGCCAGTTCCATTATATCTATTACCATTAATTGCATGTCCATATTCATGGTAAACAACATCAGCTACATTACCCGTTGCATTACACCCCCCGCCAGCAGCATAAAAATTAATAGAACTACCATTATAAAAAGCATTGCAACTACCAGCTTCATCAATATTAGTCTCCATAGGACTATCTAAACCTGTAAAAGAAGGGAATACAACTTTTAAATGATCATGAATATTATTAACTGCTTGATATGCAGTTCTTTCTTGAATTGTAGAATTAGAATTATCAAAAACTATATTATTAGTAACTGCTAGGTTTTGAAAAATATCTGGAGTGTTTGAATTAGTTTGAACATCAGCATACAACCCTTCTAGTTTATATCTAACTTGCGTACCAATATTCATTGGCAATACTACATCTCCATTATTATCAGTATAATAATTTGTAGTATTACTTTGATCTATTGCTTTTAAATATTGAAAATTCTGAACAATTGCTGGATCATATGGGTGAGTTGGATAAACCTCACCTGAAACCGTTGAAGTTGCTATTGGTGGAGCTTCATATAATATAGTATTTTTTCTCATCAATAGCTCACCATTATTTGCATCAACATAACATATATAATTAGCTGGACCTTCACTAATATTTGTAGAAAAGTTAACTTGATAAATAAGACGATAATCATATTTTTTAAGATTCTTTATTGCCAATACTTTTAATTTATTTTGGACTATTATGTTTGTAATAGGATTAGATATTAACAATTTAGCGCTTTCAATAGCTTCTTGAGAAGTAATTGAAGGTATTGTGCTAATATTAATATCATTAAATACATCTAAACCAAAACTAATAAGATGATTATTCAAATTAAATTTAACAAACATATTACTTCCAACAACTTCTAAGTTATTATAATACTGGACAAAATTTTCAGTTATATATTTATCATTTTTAACGGAAGAAATTTGCCTTAAATCAGAAGGAATATTAAAATTATAATCTAATAAAAATGTTTGAAAATTATTTACTAAAATAGGTTTCCCAAAAGCTCTATGTGGTAATTGATTGCCTTCATTGAAGATTACAAACCAATCATCATTATTAGATACAAAATTTTGCCATAAATCGGCATTTCTTAAGTTTTCTTGAAAATTTTTATCAATTTGATTATGTTTATGATACCTAACATCATTTTCATCATTATGATTGTGCTTTTGAGCGAATAAACTATTTAGTAAAACTAAACTAAGAAATAATAGGTAAACTTTTTTCATAATTATTTTTTTTGTAAAAATAACTATAAAAAAATTAAATAAAAAAGTAAAATAAAAAATTAATTAATGTTTAAAGTCTGCCCATCAAAAGATAATTGAATATTTGAAGGTAGTTCTTTATTTACTTCATTATGTAAACCCATATGATGAGAGATATGGGTAAGCAAAGCTTTTTTTGGCTTAATTTCTTCAATAAGATTAATAGATTGTTCTAAGTTAAAGTGTGAAATATGTTGTTTTCTTTGAAGAGAATCTAATATAAGTATATCTGCTCCTTTAATTTTTTCTTTTTCAAATTGAGAAATATCACTTATATCAGTTAAATATACAAATTTATTTATTCTAAAACCAAATACGCGCATTTTATAATGCAAAGCTTTGATTGGAATTATTTCTATATTATTTATCTTAAAGATTTTATTTTCAAACAAATTAATATTTACTTTAGGCACACCTGGGTAATTATGAGCATCAAAAATGTAAGGAAATTCATTTCTAAGTGCATTGCTTGTAATATTAGTACAATAAACTTGAATATCTTTTTTCCATTTGTGATTAAATGCTCTAATATCATCCATGCCAGCTACATGATCTTTATGATGATGAGTGTATAATATTGCATCTATATCATCAACATTTTCTCTTAACATTTGCTGTCTAAAATCTGGACCTGTATCTATTACAATTGTAGTATTATCAACTTCTATCATGACAGAAGATCTTAATCTTTTATCTTTAGGATTACATGAAGTACAAATATTACATTTACATGCTATAACAGGTACACCTTGAGATGTACCAGTGCCTAATAATGTTATCTTCATAGAATTAATTTCATTATTAGCAAAATTAATAGATAAAAATTCAATTTTAGAGATTATCTATATAAATTTGCAACAATCAAATATTTACGTATGACTAATAATGTGACATTAACAGCAGGACAAAAAGCACTGCAGATTAATTTAGATGAATCAATATACGGTTCGTTTGTTGAAATTGGTGCAGGTCAAGAAGTGGTACGACATTTTTTTAAAGCGGGAGCTGCTTCCACAACTATAGCCAAAACAATGTCTGCATATGATAGAGATTTTTCTGATGCTATTTATGGAAAAGAAGATGACTCCAGATACGTATGTAAATCTAGATTAGAGAAAATGCTTGATCATGAGTATCAATTATTAGATGAAAGATTAGATAGAAAAAAATATTCAAAGTCAAAATTCTTTACATATGCAGATACAATTTCAACAATTAATTATTCAAAAACACTTAAAGGACATGGGTGGATTGGTGTTAGATTTCAAAATGACCCTAAGGAAAAACCTTCTGATTTTATTATTCACATAATCTTAAATGATCAAGATGCTAAACTGCAACAAGAAACTATCGGCATTATAGGAACTAATATTCTTCATGCTTGTTTTAATGAAAAAGATCCAAAGGAAATTTTAAAAAGAGCCTATGATAATCTTGAAAAGGAGCAATTTGAAATCGATATGGTTGAAGCAACAGGTCCAAATTTTAAAAATGTAGATAATAGATTGTTAAGTTTAACACTTGTTAAAGAAAGAATGACTAATGCTGTAATCTTTACTCCAGATGGCAAAAACAAACAACCTTCTGATATACTTTATAAAAAGAATATCCTAACAATGAGAGGATCATTTAGACCAGTAACAAAAGTAAATATTGATATGTTAGAAAATGGTCTTACAGCTTTTAAAAATTCCAAAAAAGTTAACAAGGATAAAATTCAAATTCTTTTTGAAATCACTCTAAGTAATTTAAAAGCAGATGGAGAAGTAGATGAGCAAGATTTTTTAGACAGAGCTGATATTTTATGTTCATTAGGCTATACAGTTATGATTTCAAACTATAAAAAGTTTTATAAGATTATAGAATATTTATCCCAATTCACAAAATCTAGAATGGGTGTAATATTAGGTGTTGATAATTTGGTAGATATGTTTGAAGAAAAATACTACAGAAATTTAAATGGTGGTATTATGGAAGCTTTTGGAGTAATTTTTACAAGAGATATTAAATTTTACTTATATCCATATAAACCAAATAATAAAACTAAACTTTTAAACAGTACGAATATACCTGTTCATCCAAGAGTTAAAGATTTATATAATTACCTTCAATATAACGGTAGAATTAAGGATCTAAATTACAACTATTATACACTCGGAATTTTTTCAAGAGACATACTCAAAAAAATTAAAACAAATCAAATAGGCACATGGGAAGAGGCTGTTCCTGATGGAGTAGCAAAAATAATAAATGATAAAAACTTATTTATGAATAAACCAAATTAAATATGAAACAGATAATTTTTTTCTTTTTATTTCCTTTTATTTTATTTTCTCAAGAAACAAAAATCTCAAATTCAAAAACTGATAAAGAGAATATAGTCGGAAAAATATCAGGAAAAGTAAAATCAATTAATGACAAATCTAATCTTGAATTTGCTAGTGTAAGCTTATTTAAATCAAACAATAAAGATTTAGTTGAAGGTACAATTACAGATAGTAAAGGTAGATTTATTTTTAAAAGTATTGTAACGGGAAATTATATTTTAAAGATTAGTTTTATTGGATTCGAATCTAAAGAAATAATATTATCAACTAATAAATTTGAACCAAATTTTCAAAATAACAACATTTATCTTATTACGGACTCAAAACTTCTTGAAGAGATAAATATTAAAGATGAAAAAGCAATTTATGAAACTAGAATAGATAAAATAGTTTATAATGCAGAAAATGATTTAAATGATGCTGAAAATGATGCAACTGACGTTCTTAGAAAAGCTCCTTTATTATCTGTTGATCTTGAAGGAAATGTTAGTTTAAGAGGATCTAAAAACATTAAATTTTTAGTTAATGGAAAAGCATCAAGTTTTTTTTCATCAGATGTCTCAACAGCCCTTCAGATGATTCCAGCTGATCAAATTAAAAAAGTAGAAGTTATCACTAGTCCAGGTGCAAAATATGAAGGTGAAGGAGATGCTGGTATAGTTAACATAATAACTAAGAAAACAATTATTGATGGATACAACGCTACATTAAATACAATGATTGGCTCTAAAGTAACAAGAAACGGATTTAGTTTAAATTTAGGTAAAGGAAAATTCGGATTATCATCAAGAGCTAATTTTTATGGAAGTTGGCCAGGAAGAATTGGTAAAAATACATATACAAGATATGATTGGGAAAACATCATTGATAACGATACAATTAACTTAAATCAATTATTTCAAAATGGTAAAACAGAAAATTATTATCAAGGATATCGTGGTTCACTTAACGCATATTATGATTTTAATGATTATAATTCAATAAATTCTTCATTATCTTTTGGGGGAAGAACATCACCATCTAAAAAAGAAAATTCAGTTAATTATATTAATAGCACAGTAGATAGCTTATCATATTTAAGCGATTACTTATCTGACAAAACAGATAGAAGCTTAAATATTGAATGGACAACTGATTACACTAAGAAATTTAAAGATAATGATGAAAGAGAGTTAAGTTTTGCAATTCAACTTGGAGGAGATATTAATGATGGGAATACCATAATTGATGAAAATATTAATTCGATTCTTAGAAGCACATATAATCAGAATGATGAAAAGGTTATTGAAGAAACATTTCAAGTTGATTACTCGCACCCTTTAGGAAAATCAAAATCAATTGATAAAAACTCTAATGATAGTAGAAAAAATAATTTTAGTAATAAAGCAAAAGGTAAAAAGTGGAGAGGTAAGAAATCAAATTCTAATAAAATTGAACTTGGAGTAAAAATTATCAATAGAGACAGAGAAATGGTATACTCAAATCAATTAAATAATATTTACAAATCTTCAGAAAAATTTGACTACAATCAACATGTTATTTCTTCCTATGTTTCTACTGAAATATCCATGAAGAAAGGTTTTGGTCTTAAGACTGGTGTTAGATATGAAAATACTCAATCATCAGGAAATTGGAAAAACAATTCTGAAAGTCCATTTAAAAATAATTATGATAATTTATTGCCTAGTTTTGTAATTTCAAAATCATTTAGCCCAATGAGGTCAATAAAATTTTCTTACAATCAGAGAATAAGGAGGCCTAGTGTAAGAAATATTAATACAAATGAAAATTTTGATGACAGTAGAAACTTTACTGTTGGAAACCCTCAACTTAAACCAACAAGATCTGAACAATATGAATTTACATTAAATAGCTTTGGAAAAATATTACAAGGGAGTACACAATTATACTACAAACACTCAAATGATGTTATAGAATCCTTTCTGGATACTATCCAAAATGGATCTTCAATTTCTACTTATAAAAATATTGGAGAAACAAGACAATTAGGTATTAGTTTTTTTGGATCAATGAGACTTAATAAATTAACACTTAGAGGGTCATTTGACCTGTATAACTATAGTGGCAAAGATATTAGCTTAGGGTATGAAGAATGGACAGAATCAGTTGTTCTATATAGTTATTATTTTGGTGGAAGTTATAATTTGGGTAAAAACTGGAAGGCTGAAACTTTCGGTTTTTTTAGATCTCCTACTCAAACAATACAAGGTACGAGTACATCTTTCTCAATGATTTCCTTTGGTGTTAACAAAGCATTTAAAAATAAAAGAGGATCGATTGGTATTAGAATCATAGAGCCCTTTAATAAAAATAAAATATTTGAAACTGATTTAAGTGGTGAATTCTTTAGTCAATCCTCAATAACAACAACACCTTTCAGATCATTTGGGATTAGTTTTAAATATACATTTGGAAAACTAAACTTTAAAGACTCTAAAAAGAAAACTAATATTAATAATGATGATATTAGTGAACAACAACAAGAGATGTAATTATTTTAGAAAGGCGTTACACCATCCATCTTTTATAGGTATTAGCCAACTATCAAGTTCTTTTTTCTTTTTAATAGTTGTATCAAAAAACAAAGTATTAGTATCTACAATATTTTGAATTTCTGTAAAGGAAATAGATTTAATATTTTCATTTATTTTAATATGCAAAATAGATGAATCTAAGAAATCAAGTTTTAATAGACGATGTAGTTTTTTAATTTCATTGTAAAGAGAATCAATAGAACATCCTGTTGCTATTTGCTTCTTTTCATCTACAGCGATGACAATAAAAATTGAATTAAATATTTTTAAAGAGGAAAGCAAAGCTTTATTATGAGATTCCCAATTAATTAAAAATTTTGATAATAAATTGTTAATCTTTGCTTGTTCATGTAATGATAATTGTCTTTTTGATGAAAAAATCCATAATTTAGAATCTGGACAAATTGAATTAAAATCACAAATCATTATATATTTTCAGAAATTAATTCAGCTAAATCCATTACTTCAGCAGCCCCTTCCTTGATAGTCATTACCCCATCAGTTAACATTGTATTACAAAATGGACATCCTGTAGCAATTATGCTAGGGTTAAGCTTTAACGCTTCTTCTGTTCTATTAATATTTACTTCCTGAGTACCTTTTTCAGACTCTTTAAACATTTGCGCTCCACCTGCGCCACAACAAAAAGATCTTTCTTTAGAACGCTTCATTTCAATTGGCTGTGTTCCTAAAGCTTTAATAATATTTCTTGGACTATTATAAATTCCGTTAGCTCTTCCAAGATAACATGGGTCGTGAAAAACTATTCTCTTATTTTTAAGATTTCCTTTAACAGATAATTTTCCTTTATTTATCAAATCAGAAATAAATTGTGTATGATGGATAACATCATAATTTCCACCAAGTGAAGGATATTCATTTTTTAATGTATTGAAGGCATGTGGGCAGGTTGTTACAATTTTTTTAACATTATATGAATTTAGAATTTCAATATTAGTAAGAGCTTGCATCTGAAATAAAAATTCATTTCCAGCTCTCTTTGCCGCATCTCCAGAAGATGACTCTTCAATTCCAAGAACACCGAAGTTAATCTTAGCTTTGTTTAAAATATATACAAATGCTTTAGTTATTTTTTTTGCTCTATCGTCAAAACTACCTGCACTTCCAACCCAAAATAAAATTTCTGGAATTTTTCCCTCACTACTAAATTCGGCCATTGTTTTTATTTGCATTTTATCCATATTTAAGATTTAAAAACTTGAATTGTAGCTTCTTTGTCAACGAGATCAGTAAACTTTCCGTCAAACCTTGTAGCTCTGACAATATGATTATCTACCCAATGATAGTTTCCACCTCTAGGTTTATTCATTATTAGTCCATGATATTTAAAACCATTTTTTTTTAACCAAATCTCAGTTACAGATCTATGTTCTTCTACTCTAGATGTGAAAAAAGTAATAAAATGACCTTCATCAAACCATTTATTTAATGTTCGTAGTGCATCGGGATATAATGTTGCATTTTTCATTCTATCTGGCTCCTCATTAGGAATATCATCACAAATAGTTCCATCTATATCAATTAAATAATTTTTTATGTGTTTTGGTAAAACAGGTGAAATCAATTCACCATCAACTTTTATGTTTAATAATTTATTCATCTTTCCAATTTAATCTGTCATTTTGTGAAAATTGCCATGGAGCACCGTTATTCTCAATATTATTAAACATCATATTTAACTCTTGAGGTGCTACGGATTCCTCCATAACTAATTGTCTTCTTAAATCAATAATAATTGAAAGAGGATCAATATTTAATGGACAGGCTTGAGTACAAGCATTGCATGTAGTACAGGCCCATAATTCCTCTTTGGTGATATAATCATTTAACAAAGATTTACCATCTTTATAATCTTTACCATATTTATCAATATTCTTACCAACTTCTTTAAGCCTATTTCTAGTATCCATCATGATTTTTCTTGGGGAAAGAAGTTTACCAGTTTGATTTGCAGGACATTCTGAGGTACATCTACCACACTCAGTGCACGAATAAGAATTCATTAGTTGAACCCAATTTAAATCTGTCACGTCCTTTGCGCCAAATGTTGAATTAACTTCATTAGTTGATTCATTCTCTGAATAAGGATCAATATTTGGATCCATCATTAGTTTAACTTCTTTAGTAACTGAAGACATATTATTAATCTCACCTAAATTTTTGATATTAGAGAAATATACATTAGGAATAGACATTACAACATGAAAATGTTTAGAATAAGGCAATTCATTAAGAAAAATAAGTACAAGTAATATATGTGCCCACCAGCTAATGTCGTGAAATAGATGTAAATTAAAGTTAGAGAAAAAAGGTAATAGTATTTCACTAACAGGATAAAAGCCAACATAATCATTTGAATGAATTCCAATATATCCAATATTCATTGTTAGTAGTGAAATCATTAACAAAGAAATTATTATTAAAGCAATTATTGCATCAATAGATGATGATGTTTTCATTTCCTTACCACTAAATCTTTTAATATTTAAAAAGATTCTTCTTATCATAAATAATAAACAAGATAATAACACTAAAATTGCCATTATTTCACCAGATGCTATAGCAATATTATAAAAATTACCAAGAACTCCAAATGATCTTTCTAAACCAAATACGCCATCTATCATCATTTCTATAGTTCCAATAGTAATAACTAAGAAACCCCAATACACCAAAGCATGTAAAATTCCTGATGCTGGTCTAGCAAATAATTTAGTTTGACCAAAAGCTATTTTAAATAATATTTTCAATCTCTTTAGAGGATTATCAAATCTATTTTTAGATTTACCTAATCTAATATTTCTAACAATTTTCCACAGATTATAGCTGAAGAATGAAATCGAGATAATTAAAATAATAGTAAAAATAACACTTGATAATAT
>JABICI010000079.1 GCA_018652335.1 Flavobacteriales bacterium | reverse complement strand
CACAAAACTTAATACATATAAATTTACTACTAGTAATTAGATAATTATTTTTATAAATATAAATTGTCATGACTTTAAAAATATTGTCTTTTTATTAAGTAATTTATCTTTTAAAGTTCAAAAGAAGAAGAAAATGATTGTAAATTAATGACTACAGTTTCAATCTACCCTAAAATCTTATCTTTGAAAAATGTTAGAAATTCTATTTAGTATATCATTTTCGTTATTTGGAGGAAATATCATTGATACAAAACTTGAACATCACAAATATGAAAAAGAGAACTATAAAGAGGTTTTTTATTTAAAAAATAAAGAATCTGTTAAAACATATTGTGTTAAACATTCCAGATTAGAAAATATTCAAAAAGTTAAATATAGTAGCCATAATGGTTTAGAAGAAACCAAATATAAAGTAACAGCAAACTGTATAAAAGATAATTATATGTCAAAAAACAATATCAATCCAGAAAATTATCATGAAAATCGTAGAGAATTAAAAACTATGTTATCAAAATCAGATTTTGATTTATCTTATGATAAATTTGGAATAAGCTGCTCAGAACTATTGGGTGAACACTTATATAGTAATATATGTTTTAATTCAGATGAAAACAGTTTAACCTCATATGATGGAAGAAAATTCGAATTTAAAAAAAATATCACATCTATTGAAATCACAAATGAATGTCTAAATTTAATCTCAGGTATGACAATGGGTTCTAATGAATACTCAGAATTTTTAAAAACTCAAAAATAAATTATGAAACATCTGTCAATTTTCATTTTCATTTTAATTCCATTTATATCATTTTCTCAAAAAGTATATTCTGTTGAGTATTCAAATCAATCTGATTTGAAAGTATTTGTTGTAGAATATGAAAATCAATGTGATTTAAAAGTTTATAAAGTTGATTATCCAAATCAAACAAAAGGGAACAAAGGACATTGGTATTTTGTAGATTACCTAAATCAATCAGATAAGAAAATATATTTTGTTGAATACTCTAATCAATCTGATTTGAAAATATATTTTGTTGATTATCCTAATCAGTCAGGTTGGATAAATAAATCAAAACAACATTTGTTGTATTAGTAATTAGACCGTGTCCAATAGATTTCATAATGAATTAGTTGACACCAATTAAAAGTATTTAATTGAAAATTGAAAGTGAATGGTAACAAGTAAAAATCAATAACAAGATTTTACAATTTGACTAAAGAAGTTTTTGGATCTAAATCGGTGAAACCAAATTACTCAACCGTAACGGATTTAGCTAAATTTCTAGGTTGATCAACATTACAGCCTCTTAAGAGAGCAATATGATATGAAAGCAATTGAAGAGGGATATTAGTTAGAAGAGGAGTCAATTCATTAAAACACTTTGGTATTTCAATACAATAATCCGACAACTCTTTTACAGCAACATCTCCTTCAGTTACTATAGAGATTAATCTGCCTCCACGAGCTTTCACTTCTTGAATATTACTTAATACTTTCTCGTAGTTTCCTTTTCTTGTTGCAATCACTACTATAGGCATATCCTCATCTATTAATGCAATTGGACCGTGCTTCATTTCGGCGGCAGGATAACCCTCCGCATGAATGTAAGAAATTTCCTTTAATTTTAGTGCACCTTCTAAAGCAACTGGAAAATTATATCCTCTTCCTAAATATAAGAAATTTTTAGCATCTTTGAATTGCTGAGCAATTAACTCAATTTGACTATTAGTTTTTAAAACTTTTCGGACCTTATCTGGAATAAGATCTAACTCAGAAATTATTTGATGGTATTCAGTTAAAGTAAGATTACCTTTTAACCTTCCTACTTTCAATGCTAATAAAATTAATACTATTACCTGTGTAGTAAATGCTTTAGTAGACGCAACTCCAATTTCTGGTCCAGCGTGCGTATAAATACCTTCATGAGTTGTTCTAGCAATAGAGGAGCCAACAACATTACAAATACCTAAAACTGTAGCTCCCTTGCTTTTTGCAAGCTCTATAGCTGCTAAAGTATCTGCTGTTTCTCCAGATTGCGATATTGCAATAATCACATCATCATCATTAACAATTGGGTTTCTATATCTAAACTCTGAAGCATACTCAACTTCAACAGGGATTCTTGTAAAATCTTCTAAAATATATTCACCAATTAAGCCAGCGTGCCAAGAAGTACCACAAGCTACAATAATTATTCGCTTTGTATTTATCAGTTTATTAGAATACTCAGAAATACCACCTAATTTAATTTCGTTATTCCTTAAATCCAAACGTCCACGCATTGTATCTACAATACTTTTAGGTTGTTCATATATTTCTTTTAACATAAAATGCGGGAAGCCATCTTTTTCAATATTTTCTAACTTTATTTCAAGTTTTTGAATATTAAGAGGCACCTTCTTATCATCGACAGTTTTTATATCGATTTTTTCATCACAGTTTAGACGAGCAATTTCACCATCCTGCAAATAAATTACCTCATCAGTATATTTGATAATAGGAGATGCATCAGAACCAACAAAAAACTCATTATCACTTACTCCTACTACTAAAGGACTTCCCTTACGTGCAACAATCAGCTCCCGATCATTTCCTTTTTCCATAATAACAATTGCATATGCTCCTACAACCTGAGTTAATGCCAGTCTTACTGCTTCGAAGAGAGTAACATTTTCACTCATTTTTACTTCTTCAATCAAATGAATAAGGACTTCAGTATCAGTATCACTGATAAAAACATGATTCTTTTGAATTAATACTTTTTTTAGTGAATCGTAATTTTCAATGATTCCATTATGTATAATAGAAAGTCTTCCATCGCCTGAGAGATGAGGATGCGAATTAATTTGATTAGGCTTTCCATGTGTAGCCCATCTAGTATGCCCAATTGAGATTGTTCCTGTTACATCTTTGTTCTCAACAAATAATTCAAGATCTGACACCTTCCCTTTTGTCTTAAATAATTTAAAATTTTTATTATTACCAATATTAACGCCGGTTGAATCATATCCTCTGTACTCTAATCGTTTCAACCCTTCCACCACAATTGGGTAGGCATCTCGATAACCTACATAAGCTACAATTCCACACATATTTTATAATATTGAATAATAAATTTCTAAATCAATTTCTCTACTGATAATAGTTCTGTTCGAGTTAACTCCTGCCCCAGCAGGCAATAAATAAAGATCATTAGTATAAGATTCATTATTTAATAATTGAAAGAAATATCTTGTAATATTGAACTCATATCTTTCATTTTCTAAATTACCACCAAAATACACATCACCTCCTATAGTGAAAT
>JABICI010000074.1 GCA_018652335.1 Flavobacteriales bacterium | reverse complement strand
TGGAGATGCAATGGTTCAAATTGGTCAGAAGAACCTACTGCTTGATATGCAGGGAAACTGGGGAAATATCTCAACAGGAGATAGAGCAGCAGCCGCTAGATATATTGAAGTTCGATTAACTCCTTTTGCATTAGATGTAGTATATAATAAGAAAATTACAAATTGGTCTTACAGTTATGATGGCAGGAGTAAAGAACCTGAAACCTTACCAATTAAATTTCCATTATTATTAGCACATGGAGTAGAAGGAATAGCTGTGGGGCTTTCAACTAAAATCTTGCCTCATAATTTCAATGAACTAATTGATGCATCAATTAAAATCTTAAAAGGAGTTAAACCCAAAATATACCCTGATTTTATTAGTGGTGGTAGTGCAGATTTTAGTAATTATAATGACGGTCTGAGAGGAGGAAGAATTAGAGTTAGAGCTAAAATAAATCAACAAAGTAAGGATACTTTAATAATTTCTGAAATACCATTCTCAACCACAACTTCTTCAATAATACAGTCCATTTTAAAAGCAAATGATAAAGGAAAAATCAAGGTAAAAAGGGTTGAGGACAATACTGCAGAAAATGTAGAAATATCTATCACAATTCCTAATGGAATATCACCTGATAAAACAATTGATGCTCTTTACAGTTTTACTGATTGTGAAATATCAATTTCTCCTTTATCATGTGTAATTGAAAATAATACTCCTATTTTTATTGGAGTTTCTGAAATACTACAGCAGTCTACTAAACATACTTTAGAATTATTAAAAAGCGAATTAGAAGTTAATTTAAGTGAATTAGAAGAAAAATGGCACTTTGCTTGTTTAGAAAGAATATTTATAACAAATAGAATATATTACAAAATAGAAGAGTTAGACAAGTGGGATGAAATTATCACTACAATTGATAATGAGTTAAAACCTCATACAAAAGATTTATTAAGAGAGGTAACTAAAGAAGATATTGAAAAATTAACCGAAATTAGAATAAAAAAAATAACAAAATTTGATTTAAATAAAGCAAATAAAGACCTATTAATTTTAGAGAAGAGTATTAGTGATATTAAGAATAATCTTCAAAACTTAACAACATTTGCTATAAATTATTTTAAAAACTTAAAGATAAAGTTTGGGAAAGATAAAAAAAGGAAAACTGAAATAAAGACATTTGAAAGTATTGATGCTAAAAAAGTTGTAATAGCCAACAAGAAACTATATGTAAATCGTGAGGAAGGTTTTATTGGAACAACCATGCGGAAAGATGAGTTTGTATGTGACTGTTCAGATATTGATGACATTATTACATTCAAGAAAGATGGCACTATGAAAGTTGTTAAGATTGAGGGTAAAGTATTTGTAGGAAAAGAGATTATACATTGTGCAATATTTAAAAAGAAAGACAAACGAACTATTTATAATATGATATACACTAACGGTACTACAAATAATTCAATGATGAAACGATTTGCTATTAGCTCAATAACAAGAAATAAAGATTACAGTCTTACAAAAAATATACCCAATAGTAAAGTTATTTATTTTTCAGCAAATACAAATGGAGAAGCTGAGAGGGTAACTGTAAATTTAAGAAAAACACCAAAACTTAAAACACATAAATTAGAAATAAATTTTGCTGATTTAAATATTAAAGGAAAAGAATCTGTCGGAAATATTGTGACTAAAAATAAAGTAAGTAAGATTGAATTTAAGTCCTCTGGTATATCGACGTTATCAGCAAGAAAAATTTGGTTTGATGACAATGTACAAAGACTCAATGTTGATGAGAGAGGTCAATTCCTAGGTGATTTCAAGTCAGATGAAAAAATACTTACAGTATTACAATCCGGTGAAATAGAATTAAAGAGTTTTGACATTTCAAATCATTTTGATGATGAAATGATACATATCGAAAAAAATAATTCTAAAAAACCTATAAGTGCCATATATTATGATGGTAATAAGAAAAATTATTATGTTAAAAGATTTTTAGTAGATAATAACTTGTCTCGATTTAATTTTATTACAAATCATAAAGATAGTTACTTAGAGCTAATTAGTACTGATTGGAGACCTCAGATTGAGATAATATTTGTTAAAGAAAAAGGAAAAGATCGAAACACAAAAATTATAAACCTTGAAGAGTTTATTGCTGTAAAGGGCGAAAAAGCTCTAGGCAATAAATTAAGTTCTAAAAAAATAAAACAGATAAATTTAATCGACTCGCTTCCTTTTAATGAGGAAGAAGAAAATACTAGGGAAATGTCTGAGATTTTAACTAACAATAATAATTCTAATGATGATATAAAATTAGATATAAAAAATGATAACAATAAAGGTCAAATTACACTTGAGCTTTAAAAGATATTTTTTACATAATTAAGAACAATATAAGTAAACTAATACTTAAATTTGCACTATGAGAATAATTATACTTTTACTTACACTTCTACCACTACTTACTTTTAGCCAAAATAGTTATAACTTAGGTCTAGTAGGAGAATATGAATGGAATACAACAGAGGGAAACGACATTTGGGGATGGGTAAATCCTACAAATGGTAATGAATACGCTTTAGTTGGATTAAACAATGGTTTTTCGTGCGTAAACGTTTCTAGTCCTGCAAACCCAGTTGAAGAATTTTTTATTTCTGACTTAAACTCAACATGGAGAGATGTTAAAACATGGGGAGATTATGCATTTGTAACAACAGAAGCTGATGCTGGATTATTAATTGTAGATTTAACTGACATGACAGGAAATTCATACTGGCATGTTTCACAGTTTTTAAGTCCTAATACTGATGATACCATTGAATTTACCGCATCACACAACCTATATATTGATGAAAATGGAATCTGTTATATTTTTGGAGCTTCTGACGCAAATGGAGGTAATCCAAGCGATGGTGCAATTTTCCTTGATGTTACAAATACTAATTTTTCGCCACAAATAAATCCTACTTTTCTAGGTGTATGGGATGATGAGTATATTCATGATGGTATGGCTAGGGGAGACACACTATATGCTGGTTGTATTTATACAGGTGACTTATATATAATAGATGTTTTAAACAAAAACAATCCATCTGTTATTGGCACACATCCAACACCAAATGCCTTTACTCATAATGCATGGGTAAGTGATGATGGTAACTACGTTTTTACAACTGACGAAAAAACAGATGCTTACATTGGTTCATATGACATAAGTGACTTATCAAATATACAAGAAGTTGATAGAATTCAATCTAACCCTGGAAGTAATTCTATTCCTCATAACACACATGTAGACGGTGATTTTTTAATAACATCGTGGTACAGAGATGGCACAACTGTTCATGATATATCAAATCCTAATAATTTAGTTCAAGTTGCCTTTTACGATTCATATTCTGGATCTGGAAATGGATTTGATGGTTGCTGGGGTACTTACCCTTTTTTACCTTCTGGAATAATCATTTCTTCTGACATTAATAGTAGCAGTAATAATAATGCCAAACTACTTATTTATGAGAGAGGGTTTTCTCAGGCATGTTATTTGGAAGGAGATGTTATTGATGGAACAAATGGTGGTAATATTAGTGGGGCAAGCGTAGAAATAATAAATACTATCATCCCGAATAACTCATCTACTACTTTAAATGGCAATTATACTAGTGGAAATGCAGATGCAGGTAATTTTGATGTGATTTTTTCTAAATTAGGATATATCTCAGATACACTTCAAACAACTCTTACAAATGGTCA
>JABICI010000015.1 GCA_018652335.1 Flavobacteriales bacterium | reverse complement strand
TCATTAGGTTTTGTTAAAGCAGTGGGATTCACTCTAAGTGAGTTAGAAAATATTATCAAGGAAATTTCTAAATCTTTTTATGAAAATCCTGTTGTTAAATTAAATATTATAAATTTTGAAATTACTATTCTTGGTGAAGTTAATAAACCGGGTACATACAAAATTGTTGACCCTAATGTAAACATCTTATATGCTTTAAGTTTATCAGGTGATATAACACAATTTGGCAACAGAAAAAAAGTAAAAATAATTAGAAAAGAAAAAAATATTAATAGAGTTTTTTTTATTGATTTAACAAAAACAAGTGTATTAAATAATAAAGATTTTTCTCTACAATCACATGACATTATTTATATCTCACCTTTAAAAAAGAAATTCTATGCATTTAATAATATTACTAAAGTAGTTTCTCTTTCTCTTTCTGCTGTTTCTTTATTTTTATTAATTAATCAATCAAATTAGATAATAATGTCCAATCAAATAGAAGATTTAGTAGATTTTAGGCAGTTTTTTTATAAAATATTAAATAACTGGCCTCCTTTGTTATTAAGTTTAATTATTTCATTTGCTATTGCATATTCATATTTACGTTATTCGGATGAGATCTTTAACGTTCAAACGACTGTTTTAATTTCAGAAGAAAATAATCTTGGTAGCACTTCTGATTTACTTTTTGAAAATTTATCATCTAGCAAGAAAAGCTTAGAGAATAAAGAGCTTTTAATAAAATCTTATCCTATTGTAAATAAAACATTAAAGGATTTAAGATTTGATATAGGTTATTTTAACGATGGAAATATTAAAACAACAGAAACATATCAAACACCAGTTTATGTTAAATGTAAAAACACTAAATCTCTTAAAAATAAAAGTTTTAAAATTACTGTAATCGATAAAAAAAGTTTTGTGATTACTGATTTATCATCAGATATAGAGCAAAGTCATAAATTTAATCAAAAATTTCTTTTCAGTAATCATGAATTAATGGTTAAACCAAATCTAAAATACATTAGTAATAACTTTTCTGATTTATTGCCAACAATAGTCAAGTTTTATGATCTACAAGATTTAACATTAAAATATCAGAAGAAGCTTGAAATTTCTAGAGTTGACAAGAAATCTACTGTCATTAGTATATCAATTAATACCTTAAATGAAAGAAAGGGAGTTGTATTCTTAAATAAATTAATAGAAAATTATATTAATTATGAAGTAGAAGAGAAAAATTTAGCCTCAATTAACACCGTTGATTTTATAAATAATCAATTACATGAGATTCGTGATTCTTTAGATCTTATTGAAGAAAAAATACAAAACTTTAAGAACAATAATCAGATAACAGATCTCTCTCTTAAAGCTCAAGGCTTAAATTCTAGTCTAATTACTATAGAGACAGAACTAGCGAAAACACTATCTATTAGTAATTATTTTGATTACATTAATGAATATTTAGATAATGGAGTTAATCTAGATGGAATATCTGTTCCTGCTTTATTTGGTATTGAAGATGAGAGGCTTAATTCATTAATTAATCAAATTATATCATTACAAATCAAGAAAAATGTTTTAATTGATGGAGGTCATAATAAGAATCCTGCTATCAAGAAATATACTGTTCAAATAGCACAGCTTATTCTTAATCTAAAAGAGGCTATAAAAACAAGTAAATCAACAAATAACATTCAAATTAATGACTTTAACGAGAGAATAGAAAATATAAAGTCTTCATTGAAGGATATTCCTGAAGTTGAGATGGAACTTTTAGCTATTGAAAGATTACAATCAATAAGTGAAAATTTATATATTTTCCTTTTACAAAAAAGAGCTGAAGCTAAAATAACTTTATCCTCTAACATATCAGACAGTAAAGTTTTAGAACCAGCAATCTTTTTTGATAAAGATCCTATTTTACCAAACAAAAGAAACATTTTTATCATTGCTTTACTTTGTGGTTTCTTTTTTCCTTTAATATTATTATTTATCTGGGAATTATTTAATGATAAAATTCATACAAAAGGTGATTTAGAAAAACTTACAAGTATTCCAGTATTAGCAGTTATTGGAAAAAATAATTCAGATCACACACTACTTTCTAAACAAAGCCCTAAATCTGCAGTATATGAAGGATTCAGAGCTTTAAGATCTAATCTTAACTATTTTAATAAATCAAAAGATAAAAAAGTATATTTAGTTACATCTTCAATTAGTGGTGAAGGTAAGACGTATATAGCGGCAAATCTAGGAATTGTTTATGCTAAATCTGGCCTTAAAACCTTAGTAATTGGTGCTGATTTAAGAAAACCTAAATTATATGCTGCTTTTAATTTAGAAAATACATTTGGAATAACTAACCACCTATTATCTGATTCTCCTTTAAAAGATATTATTATTAAATCTGAGATAGATGGCCTCGATATTCTAATTTCTGGACCTATTCCTCAAAATCCATCTGATGCATTATTAACTGATAAATTTAAAAATATGATGAAGGAGTTAAAAAGCATGTATGATATAATTTTATTAGATACACCGCCTTTAGGTCTTGTTGCTGATGCTTTAACATTAATGAAGTACTCTGATATTAATTTATATGTTAGTAGGCAGAATTATACTAAAATTCCGTTACTAACATATATTAATGATTTGTATAAGAGTGAGAGAGTTGAAAATTTACAGTTAATATTAAATGATGCTAAAGAAGGAAGTGGAGCATACGGCTACGGCTATGGAACTGGCTATGGATATGGCTATGGCTATGGATATGGATATGGATATGGCTATGGCTATGGAGAGAAAAATAGTTATCACGAAGAAGAATAAAAATATATTATATGAAGTTTAATGATCCAAAAATTGTTGCCGAGATTTGTTGTAATCATCAAGGAGACTTATCTATTGCAAAGAAAATGATTAAGACTGTCGCAGAAGCAAAAGCAACTGTTGTAAAATTTCAAAAAAGAAACAATAAAGAGTTCTTAACTGACAATCAGTATGAGGCTCCGCATCCAAATAAGATGCATTCTTTTGGGGAGCCATACGGATTGCACCGTGAATTTCTAGAATTTACAATTGCTCAACATTATGAGTTAAAGATTTATGCTGAAAGTTTAGGTATTATTTATTCATCATCAGTATTTGATATATCATCAGCTAAAGATGTTATTTCTATTAATCCTGAATATATTAAAGTTCCTTCAGCATGTAATAATAATTTTAAAATGTTGAAATACTTAAGAGATAATTATGAGGGAGGAGTTCATATTTCTTTTGGGATGACAACAAAATTAGAAGAAGAAGAAATTGTGCAGATTTTTGAAGAAAGAAAACAAGCACATAGATTAGTTCTTTATGCTTGTACATCTGGATATCCAGTGCCATTTAAAGATGTTTGTTTACTCGAAATTACAAGATTAAGAAAAACATTTTTTGATAGAGTTGATAAGATTGGCTTTTCTGGACATCATCATGGTATTGCTGTTGATGTAGCTGCCTATACATTAGGAGCTGAATGGTTTGAAAGGCATTTCACATTAGATCGAACGTGGAAAGGAACAGATCAGGTTTTTTCACTTGAACCAACTGGAATGAGAAAACTTGCTAGAGACTTAAGAGCAACTAAGAGCTCATTAACTTATAAAACAGAAGATATTTTAGATATTGAAAAACCTAATGGAGGTTATGAAAAATATAAAGAAGTATGA
>JABICI010000133.1 GCA_018652335.1 Flavobacteriales bacterium | reverse complement strand
CAATTTATCAGCAATCCGTTTCGAGGGATTAACCTTAATATCTAAATAAATTAAGTTAAAATCTGAATAATTCTTTAACAAATCATCAATCAACAACACACTATTAGAAGTTTTAAAACCATTATTTAAGATTTTTAAATCTTTTATATCATTCCAATTACAATCATTAACATTTAAGTCTAATCCCAAAAGCCGTTTTACATTATTATCATGAAAAACTATTAGTTTTTGATCTTTAGTAATTTGTATATCTGTTTCTAGAGCAGTAAATCCAATTCTTAAACTTTCACTAAAAGAAGCATCGCTGTTTTCTGCTAAATAAGGCACACCTCTATGGGCAAAAAATACATGATTCTTTTCAAAATTGTTAAATAGATTATTTTTATTTGAGGGTAGATATAAAAGAAAAAAAATAGGTATTAAAAAGAGGAGAGATAATATAAATTTTCGCATGTAAGTAAAAATAAGAAATAAATCTATATTTATTCTATTGTAAATTTTCTCTCGTAAGTTCCATCATCATAAATATAGAATAATGGAATATTATTTCTTTCTCTAATCTTTCTACCAAAGACATCGAAAATTTCAATAATTTGTTTTGGATTAGATATATTATCTAAACCAGTAGAAAAATTAACACTAATCAAATTAGAAAAAGTATCAACAACACAAGTGTTGTTAGTAGAAGTAATCAAAGACACATTATAGACTCCTGGGTTTTGATAAACATGAATAGGATCTATATTAGTAGATATATTTCCATCTCCAAAATCCCAGACAATATTTTCATAATTACTAGATTGATTATTAAAAAAAACTGAATCTTCATTAATAGAACTACTAAATTGGGAATTAAAAATATTCCAGTTACTAAGACTATCTAAAACAACATTAGAGGCAATAGTTTGAAGAAATAGTGCAGTTGCACTATCGATAAAAGTTGGAATGAAAGATGATCCTATAGGACTTTTTTTAAAAATAGTAGCATAAAATGTACAAGCTGCTAAATAACTACCATAGATATTTGGATGAGAATTATCAGATGTATACAAATTAAGTAGACTATCTTGACTAATAGATTCTTTCCAAGCAAGACCAACCGGAGCACATGAAGCATCATGAGTTAAAGTCATTTCTAGATAAGACTCTTTTAATCTTTGTTGCATACCAGAATATGTACAAATGGGAGGATAGAATTGACAATTCTGTTGATCTCCATACTTTCTTCCCCAGGTCATAAAAAAAATCGGTTCTGTACAATTTGAATTAGATTCAATAGAATCAATTAATATTTGTGCATACGGATAAACATCAGTTGACACTTGAGATGGTGAAAAAGAAGGCTCTTGACTTTGTGCCTGCATCACAATATAATCCCAATTCTTAGATGAAATTTTATTTAATGTCGTAGAGTTAGTTGAATGACCATTAAAGGTCGCACCTCCCGGTGTTGAAGAATCAAATTCTAATGAATCCCCAAATGATAAAGCAATATCCTTAACCATCTGTGGAGTATTATTAGCATAGGTATAACTATTACCAAGAAACAAAACATCTATACTTTGACTTAAAAGAGAAAATGGAAAAATAATGAAACATAAAAATATTTTTTTCATATAGCAAACTTAATTCAAATTTAATTATGAGATGATTATTAAAGGGTAAAAAATAAAGCCCACTAATTTAGTGGGCTTTAGAAATCTAAGTTTGTTATTGATTATGGAAACACTACATAACTAGATTATTTTATAATATACTTCTTCTCTATACTTCCATCATCATATATAAATAATAATATTTGATTTGAATAAGCATCAGTCTCTCTTCCTAATAGATCTGTTATTTTAATAAGTTTCTTAGAAGTAGTGATTGACTCATTAAAAATAGATGTAGGTTGAGATGGTTCAGATGTTCTCAATACAACATATTGACCATTATCCCAATATACCAAAGCAGGATAAATACAATAAAAAGTTATTCCCATATTATCTACTAAAGTCATCTCTAAAATATATAACACAGTATCATTTTGATTAAAGCTAAATGTTGGATTTGCTACTGTTTGAGTAGGATTAAATACTCCTACTCCATTTACACTCCACTCTTCCCATTCATAAGCTACTGAACCGGTGTAACCTTGACTTAACAAATTAGTTCCTAAAGTAATGGAATCAGCTGTGAAGGAAACAACGTCAACAACAAGAGAATCACAATAAGAATTTTGCCATGTACTAGCACAGAATGTATTACAAGCTGTTAGAGATGTGAATGCACCTGAGCCTGATGTGTTTGTATAACATCCTATAACTGGATCACAATCATATGTAGCTTGAGGAGAAGATATATTCCATGTAGTTCCGTCCCATGCAATTGTATCACATGTATTACACGAAGATCCTAAAGGTGGGCTTGCCCATAAATTATGCTGGTATAAACTATCATATAGAAAAACATTAGCACAAACAATAAAAGTATCACAAAGAGCTCCGTTGAAACCTCCTATATTTATAAAGCTAACAGGATTAGTAGATAAAGCAGCTAATAAATTTACATTACCATCTGTTGAATAGGCCTCCCAAAATGATAATGAATCTATTACTTCAGGAAAGTTATTATTTAAATAGTTAGATGAGATTGTTAGAGTATCCTGACTATTATTAAGTTCATTGAAATCTATTAAATTACAATCAAAAGTTGGAATCAGAGAACCATTATATGAGTATGTACTTG
>JABICI010000023.1 GCA_018652335.1 Flavobacteriales bacterium | reverse complement strand
GCAAGAGAACCCATTCTTACACCATCTACTGAAGGGTTACCAATAGTTGTTTTAGATAATCTTTTTCCTAGTGCAATTTGAACATCTTCTACTAAACTTTCAGGAACTATGATTCGTCTAACTGCAGTACATTTCTGGCCTGCTTTAACTGTCATCTCTTTTTGAACTTCTTTAATGAATAAATCAAATTCAACTGTTCCAGGTACTGCATCTGTACCAAGAACTGAACAATTTAAAGAGTCAGCTTCCATATTAAACGGTACTGCTTTATCTATCAATCTGGGATGTGATTTTAACATTTTACCAGTATCTGCAGATCCTGTAAAAGTTACAATATCTCCAGTTTCTACACTGTCAATTATTCCTCTTGCACTACCACATATTAGCTGAAGACAACCTTCAGGAAGTATCCCAGAATCCACTATCTCACGAACCATATACTCAGTTAGAAATGATGTTAGTGTTGCAGGTTTAACAATTGCTGGTACGCCTGCCATTAAATTAACTGCAATTTTTTCTAGCATCCCCCAAATTGGAAAATTAAATGCATTTATATGAATAGCAACACCTTCTTTTGGAGTCATAATATGATGACCAATAAATGATCCATTTTTTGACAATGGGGCCATATCTCCATCTATATGATAAGGAAGGTCAGGGAAGTTTTTTCTTAATGATGCATTAGCAAATACATTTCCTATTCCACCTTCAATGTCTATCCATGAGTCAATTTTTGTAGCTCCAGTTTCAGCGCTTACTGCATAGAATTTATTTTTGACAGAATGTAAATGTAATGCTAGGGATTTTAGCATTAAACCTCTTTCTTGAAAGGTCATTTTTCTTAGTGCAGGTCCGCCAGTTTTTCTAGCATAATTCATCATTTCTGCAAAATCAAGACCTTTAGAAGATGCAGTACCAATTTGATTACCAGAAATTGAATTGAAAAGTGCTGTACCTTCTCCTTCTCCTTTAACCCAACTCCCTAATGCATAATTTTTATAATTTTTCATTAAATTTTATTGCAATATTAGTTTCTTATTAATTATACCATTTTTAGTTTCTATTCCTAAATTGAAAGTGTAAAAAGTATCGTAAATATTTTCTTCATATTATAATGTTTTTTTCCATGTATTGAATGTATTCTTTTGTTTTTCTTTTCTATGTTTTTCAATTTCAGCTAAAGGAGTGCATTCTTTCATCAACTCAGAGCACTCTTTCGATAATGTTTGATAAAGCTCTGTTCCTTTAGTTTTCCAGTCTAACATCTTATCTGTAACATCACCTTTTATTTTTGCAGGATTTCCTACAACTATTTTTCTGTTTGGAATTTGCATTTCACCTCTTATAAAGCAAAGAGCCCCGATAATACACTCATCACCAACTTTTGCATCATCCATTACTACAGCATTCATACCTACCAAACTATTTTTTCCAATATTAGCACCATGAATAATGGCACCATGACCGATATGTGCGTTTTTCTTTAATAAAACATCTTTTCCAGGAAAAATATGTATTGTGCAATTATCTTGAACATTACAACCATCTTCAATTGTAATTTGTCCCCAATCACCTCTTAAGCTTGCTCCAGGACCGATATAAACATTTTTACCAATGATAACGTTTCCTATTAGTGTAGCTTCCTTGTGCACATATGCACTCGAGTGAATTACAGGTTTATATCCATTAAATTCGTAAATCATATTATACTTTTTCAATTATCGTTGCATAACCTTGTCCGACTCCGATACACATGGTAACAAGTGCATATTTCTTATTTTGATTTTGAAGTTCAATTGCTGCAGTTTGTAATATTCTTGTACCACTAACTCCCAGAGGATGTCCTAAGGAAATTGCTCCGCCATTTGGATTAATTCGTGGGTCATTATCTTCCAATCCCCATTCTCTAATACATGCAAGAGCTTGTGCTGAGAACGCTTCATTAAGTTCAATAATATCCATATCATGCATCTTAAGATTTGCTTTTTCTAATGCTTTATTTGAAGCAAGTACTGGACCTATTCCCATTATAGAAGGTTCTACACCAACTATAGCTGAACTTACAATTCTTGCAATAGGGGATAAGTTATTCTCCTTTACACCTTGTTCTGAAGCTAATAGCATCGCAGCTGACCCATCGTTTAGACCAGAAGAATTTCCGGCCGTTACAGTACCATTTTCACTTTTAAATGCAGTTCTTAATTTAGATAATATTTCAATGGAAGTTTTATCTTTGATAAATTCATCTTCGCTAAAAATAATTGAATCTTTTTTTCTTTGAGGTATTTCTACAGATACAATTTCATTAATAAATCTTCCTTTTTTTCTGGCGGATGAGGCTTTCATCTGCGAATTATATGCAAATTTATCTTGATCTTCTCTTGATATATTGTATCTAGAAGCTAGATTTTCAGCGGTTTTTCCCATACTATCAACACCATACATATCTTTCATCTTGGGATTTATAAATCTCCACCCAAAAGATGAATCATGCATTTTTGCATCTCTTCCAAAAGGTTTTGATACTTTTGATATTACCCACGGGCCTCGAGTCATATTCTCTACACCACCAGCAATAAATAAATCACCATCTCCCGCTGATATTGCTCTATGAGCATGAACTACAGCTGACATTCCTGAAGCACATAATCTATTTACAGTTTCACCAGGTACTGTAAATGGTAATCCTGCTAAAAGACTTGCCATTCTTGCTACATTTCTATTGTCTTCTCCAGCTTGGTTTGCACAGCCCAATATTACATCATCAATTTTTGATGGATCAATTTTATTTCTTTTAACAAGCTCTTTTATAGAAATTGCCGCTAAATCATCTGTTCTAATATTTTTTAAAGTTCCGCAAAAATTTCCAATCGGAGTTCGTATTGCATCAATAATATAAGTGTTCATAAAATTATTCTATTTTTATTTAAAGGAATTTATTAGTATTTAATCTTCTGCAAACCATTGTTTTTGTGTTCTATGTACTTTTCCATTAAAGCTAGCAATTTTCTCATTATTTTGATTGCTAACAACAATACTGTATTTAGCAATTTTTTCTGTTTTATTTATTTCGTTTGTAATAGCAGATAATATATCTCCCGAGTTAACTTTTTTGAAATAATTTATGGAGCTTTCAATTGTTAAAGATTGAAATCCATTTGAATTTGATGCAAAAGCTAATGCACTATCAGCTAGAGAATATGTTATTCCTCCATGTGCAATCTTAAAACCATTTGTCATATCATCTCTAATTTTCATTTGTAGTTTGCAGAAACCTTCAGATAATTCAATTATTTCAATACCAAGCCATTTACTAAAGCTGTCATTGCTCATCATCTTATTAACTATTTTTGATGCTAATTCCATTAATAAAATTTTGTTTGACTTTTTACCATTCTTTTTAACAGGGGAGAAGGTCTGTATCTGTCTTCACCATATTCTTCATATAACTTATTAAGCTGATTAAGAACATTTTCAATTCCTAGTTCATCTGCCCATTTAAGTAAACCATTAGGGTAGTTCACACCTTTTGTCATAGCAAGATCAATATCTTCTCTACTTGCAATATTTAAAAATAAGGCGTCTGATGCCTCATTTATTAGCATTGCTAGTATTCTCCAAAGAATAATTTTTCCTAACTGCCGATTTTCATTTATATTTTTTTTACTTTCTGAAGAATAATTATAAAATCCTTGCCCAGATTTACGACCAAGATATCCTGCTTCTATCATTCTTTTCTGTGTAAATGACGGTTTGTATCTTTGATCAAAATAAAAGCTTGTAAATACTGTCTCAGTAACTGTATAGTTAATGTCATTTCCAATGTAGTCCATTAGTTCAAATGGCCCCATTTTAAACCCTCCAATTTCTTTAAGTGCCCAATCAATTGTTTCAAAATTTGCTATTCCCTCCTCATAAATTCGTAAGGCTTCACCATAGAAAGGGCGAGCAATCCTATTAACAATAAATCCAGGTGTATCTTTAACAATTACAGTTGCTTTTCCCCACTTATCAATAATTGATCTTGCTGTTTTAAGTGTGTTGCTAGATGTTTGAACAGCAGGAATAATTTCAACTAAAGGCATTATTGGTGCAGGATTAAAAAAATGTATTCCAATTACTCTATTTGCTTTTTGACATGATGATGCAACTGAAGCAATTGATAGTGAGGAAGTATTAGTTGCTAAAATGCAATTGTCATCTATTATCTTTTCAATTTCTGAAAAAACTTCTTTTTTTATTTTTAGATCTTCAATAATAGCCTCGATCACTAAGTTACTTCCTTTAATGTCATTAAGATCTTGAGAGAATTGAATGTTAGATAAAATTTCTTTTTTTCTAGATTTAGTAATCTTTTCTTTTTCTGTAAGTCTACTTAATATTGTGTTTAGTTTTTCTTTTGCAATATTTGTTGCATTAGCTGAAGAGTCGTAAAGACATACTTTCGAATCATTTGAAGCTGCTATTTGAGCTATTCCCATACCCATAGTTCCAGAACCAATCACACTTACTTTCATATTAGTTTCCTTTAAAATTTGGTTTTCTTTTATCTAAAAATGCCTGAACACCTTCATCAAAATCATTTGTTTTACCAGCAATTTCCTGACATTGCTTCTCCATTTCTAATTGTTCTTCTAAGTTATTTGAATAAGAACTGTTTAGAAGTCTTTTAGTTAGCCCTAGTCCTTTTGTTGGCATTTGAGATAATTTTGAAACGAAATCTAAGCTACTACTTTCAAAATCATCATTAGAAAAAATCTTATAAATCATACCCATTTTTAATGCTTCTGAAGCAACAATTGGTTCTGCCGACATCATTAAGGCTGTTGCTCTTTGCATTCCAATTAATCTAGGAAGAAAAAAGGTAGCTGCACTATCAGGAATTAATCCAATTTTGCTAAATGCTTGAATAAATGTTGCATTCTCATTGCAAAGTACAATATCGCAACATAGTGCAAGGCTAGCACCAGCTCCCGCTGCAACACCATTAACTGCAGCAACAACTGGTTTCTCAATATTTCTTATTTTTCGTATTATAGGATTGTAATGATTTTCTACAATTTCAGTTAGTGAAGGACCATTTTTATTAGTAGCTTCAGCTAAGTCTTGACCTGCACAAAATGCTTTGCCTGATGCTGTAATCATAATAGCTCTTATACTTTTATTTTCATTGCATTTATCTAAGATATTTTGCAGTTGTATTGCCATATCTTTTACAAATGAATGATATTTTTCAGGTCTATTTAATGTAATTTTACCTACGTTATTAATAATTTCAAATTGTATCATTATATCTTTAGATTTATTGCTAAAATACTAATTTCAAATTGATTTCTAAACTCTTTAAAATTACCTTAAAATGAATCAATTAACTAGATGCATTTGAAGTGTTCAAACGGCTCTAAGCATTCTGAACATTTATGAAAAGATTTACATGCTGTTGCTCCAAATTCACTTACAAGTACTGTATTTGATGAGTTGCATTGAGGACAAACAACTTTGTTAGATGGTGGAGATATACCATATTTTCTAAGTTTTTCTTTTGTTTCTACTGACATCCAATCTGTTGTCCAAGCTGGAGCATAAATAATTTTTATATCAAAATTAAATATTTTGTTTGTTTTTAAACAACTTTTAATGTCATCAATGAATGTTTTAACTGCTGGACATCCTGAATAGGTTGGTGTAATTAAAATTTGGTAAGCATTATTAGTAAATGAAATGTTTCTAACTACGCCAAGTTCTACAACGGAAATTACAGGAATTTCAGGATCTGGAACAGAATCTAATAGTTTCCATATCTCTTTTATTTTACCACTTTGCATTTGGATATGCTCTTTGTAAAAATTGCATTTCTGCTAATAGAAAACCTAAATGCTCAGTGTGCATTCCATTTTTTCCACCTTTTGCATTATACCCATCTTTAGGACGAACTAATTTTGCTTCTATTAATGTTTCATTAATAATTCTGTCCCACTCAACTTTCAAATTAGAATTGTTTACACCAATATTTAATCTATACATTTTATTATCAATTTCATCCATGCTAAACATATCGTGTGTATATTGCCAAATACTTTCTAATGATTTTTGTACTTTTTCTTTTGAAAACTCTGTACCGTCACCAAGTCTAATTAGCCAGTTTTTAGAGTGTCTTAGATGATATTTTACTTCTTTTAGTGATTTTGAAGCTAGTGCAGAGAGAGTGTCATCTTTACTATTTTTTAATGAAGAATAAAACAAAAAATTATAACTATCATACAGAAAGTTTCTTACAATAGTATTACCAAAATCTATATTTTCTAATTCAACAATTTGCTGATTAAAGAATTCTCTTTCGTTTCTAAGAAATGCCAAATCATCAGGAGATTTATTTCCGTCTAATTGTGAAGCATATGAGTAGAATCCATTTGCTTGACCAAATAAGTCAAGTGAGATATTTGACAATGCTATGTCTTCTTCTAAGGTAGGTCCTTTTGAACACCATTCGCTCATTCTTTGGCCTAAAATTAATGAGTTATCTGCTATTCTAAGTGTGTATGTTAATAATTCATTATTCATATTAAATATATTTTGATCCTTCAGGCATTGTGTAGAAAGTTGGATGTCTATACATTTTATCGTTAGATGGATCAAAGAATGCTTCACCATCTTCTGACTCAGAAGAAATGATGTCCTTTGATTTTACAACCCAAATACAAGAACCTTCATTTCTTCTTGTATAGAGTTCTCTGGCATTTTCTAATGCCATTATTTTATCTTCAGCATGAACATTGCCTACATGTTTGTGAGCAAGTCCATTTTTACTCTGTATAAATACTTCCCAGACAGTTCTGTTTTCTGACATATAAATATATTTAGTTTGCTATTAGTTCTTTTTTTTGTGAATATGATTTGGCAGCTTCACGTACCCATTGACCATCATCATGTGCTTTTTTATGATGATTTAATCGTTGTTTATTGCAAGGTCCATTACCATTAACAACACTCCAGAATTCATCCCAATCCATTTCACCAAAATCATAATGTTGTCTTTCATCGTTCCATTTTAAGTCTTTATCTGGAATAGTAAGTCCTATTATCTCAGCTTGATTTACAGTTTTATCAATAAATTCCTGTCTTAACTCATCATTTGTTTTTCTTTTAATTTTCCATTTCATAGCATTACCTGTTCTTGGAGAATCTGAGTCATTAGGACCAAACATCATTATAGATGGCCACCAGAATCTGTTCAGCGCATCTTGCGCCATAGCTTTCTGCTCAGATGTTCCTTGTGCCATTTGAGCCATTATTTCATATCCTTGCCTTTGATGAAAACTTTCTTCTTTACAAATCTTAACCATCCCTCTTGAATAAGGGCCAAATGAAGTTCTTTGTAGTGAGACTTGGTTAACAATCGCAGCACCATCAACTAACCATCCAATAGCACCCATATCAGCCCAGCTTAGAGTCGGGTAATTAAAGATTGAGGAATATTTTGCTTTACCTGAATGTAATTGTGAAACAAGTTCTTGGCGGCTAACTCCTAATGTCTCACAAGCTGAATATAGATAGAGTCCATGACCTGCTTCATCTTGTACCTTTGCAAGTAAAATCATTTTTGCTCTAAGTGAAGGAGCTCTTGAAATCCAATTACCTTCAGGTTGCATACCAATAATTTCAGAATGTGCATGCTGAGATATTTGCCTAATTAAATGCTTTCTGTATCCTTCAGGCATCCAATCTTTTGGTTCGATTTTCTCTTCTCTATCAATACGTTTTTGAAATTTCTCCTCTGTCATAGTTATTTCTTTTTTGCAAATTTAAGTAATAAATAATAGTTCTTTATTGATTGATATTATAATTTGAATTATTGTTACTTACTTTAATTTTTTAATAAAACATAGTTGTATTGCATAGTATAATATTTACATAAAAATTGGTTATTTTTGCAAAAAAAAATAATGAACTCATTTTTCTCTCTTCCAATTAAGTCTATTAAAAGATTAACTAAAGATTCTGTACAATTAAGTTTTGACACAGAAAATTCATCTGATTTTAACTTTATTGCTGGTCAATACATTACTGTAAAGTCAGTTATTAATGGAATTGAGGAGAGAAGAGCATATTCAATATGCTCAACATTAGATGAGGGATTAGCAATAGGTGTTAAATTAGTTGAAGGTGGTAAAATGTCTACATTTCTAACAAAAGATATTAGTGTTGGAGACTCATTAGATATTATGCCTCCAAGTGGTAATTTTACTTTATCTACTAAAAATAATCATATTGTAGGTATTTGTGCAGGAAGTGGTATTACTCCGATTCTATCTATGATTAAATCAGAATTAAATAGTTCTACAACTTCAAAAGTTACTTTAATTTATAGTAATCGTAATTCATCAAGTGTAATGTTCAAGATTGTTCTTGAAGAATTAGAAAAAAATTATCCAAACAGATTGAAAATTCATTGGTTCTATTCTCAAGAAAAAGTTCAATCTTCTTTTTTTGGAAGAATAGATAAAGATAGTTTACAAAATTTACTAAATACATTTAGTGAAATAAAACAAGCTAATGATTTCTTTATTTGTGGGCCTGGACAAATTATTGATAATACAAATGAGTTACTTCTATTAAACAATATTAATCAATCAAATATTCATTTTGAAAGATTTTCAGTAGATAAAAAAGATGATACTAATTCTTTAAACAATGATGAGATAATTTCAAATGTTACTGTTTGTGTTGATGGTGAAGATTTTGAATTTACATTATCAAGTAAAGGACAAACAATTTTAGATGCAGCAATGGAAAAAGGTGCAGATGTTCCCTTTTCTTGTAAAGGGGCTGTATGTTGTACTTGTAGAGCAAAGGTCATGCAAGGTTCCGTTATAATGGACGCTAATTATTCTCTTTCAGAAGATGAAGTTAAGGAAGGTTACGTCTTAGGTTGTCAAGCTAGGCCAGCATCTGATAAAGTTGTTGTTGATTTTGACGAAATGTAATTTATAATAAACTTTTTCTTAACTTTTTAGTTTTGGATCTAATGCATCTCTTGAAGCTTCAGCAATCATATTATATATTGTTATTGTAATAAATATAGCCATACCTGGATATATAATTAACCACCATGCTTCTAGGTTTTGTCTTCCCAGATTTAATAATGAGCCCCAAGTTACAATATCAGTTGGGACACCTATTCCTAAAAACGATAATCCACTTTCGATTAAGATTGCTGATGCTATTCCAAATGCAATACTTACAAAAACAGGTGCAAGCGCATTAGGTAACGCATGTTTGAATATTGTTCTTACTGATGAAAATCCTAAAGATTCAGCTGCTTGAACAAATTCTAAAGAACGAATTCTAAGAAATTCAGCCCTTGTGAATCTTGCAATTCCTGTCCAACTAGTTAGACCAATAATTATCATTACAATCCAAATGCTTCTTTCTACTACAGCAGTTATTGTAATAATTAACAATAATCTTGGAATTGAATTTAATAGCTCTATTCCTCTTGATACGAATGTGTCGATAGGTATATTCGTTTCATCTTTTAGATATCTAAATTTTAGTAGTAAACTTAATTTTCTAAATAAGAAAATTGTTCCAAAAATAATTATAACACTTATTAACGTTTGTAATATTCCGTTTGATATACTTGTTCCAAATGCATCAGATAAAATGTATTTTCTTTGACCAAATCCATAAAAAATTCCCATAAATAGACCAAATAAAGTCATCCAATATTTAATTCTTGGCATTTGTAATTTATTGTCACCAAAAAAACCTGCTAGTGCACCTAATATTATACCGATTAGAGCTGCAATTCCCATTGAGACAAGGCCTACCATTAATGAAATTCTAGTACCATGTATTAATCCAGCAGCAAGATCTCTTCCAATACCATCAGTACCTAATTTATGTCTGAATTTAGAAGGGATTTCAACAATATTTCCTTCTTTATTTTTAAACCTTTGCTTTCCTGAGGGAGATGCATAATCTCTATTGTATCTATCCATACTAGATGGAGAATATGGGATAGGAGCCCATACTACTGATTTTAAGTCTAAGCTTCTCCAATCAGTTATATCATATTGCAATACATGAGTAAATTCTCCATTTTTGTAAATAGAATCAGATCTCGTTTCACTTGCAAATGCCGGGAATAATGTTTTGCCGTTGTAAACAGCATAGAGTGGGCGGTCGTTTGCAATATATGGTGCAAAAACAGCTAAAATAATTAATGTAAAAAGTAAATATAAACAGACTAAAGCTATTTTATTCTTTTTAAATTGTGTCCAAGCGTATTTTTTAAACGAAAATTCTTTGTTAGTATTATGCATAATCTTATTTGTATGAAATTCTAGGGTCCACTACTGCGTATAAAATATCAGATACTAAATATCCAATCATTGTTAGGAAGCCTGAAAGTGTAAATACAGTAATAATCATTGGATAGTCATAATTTAATATTGAATTAAAAATTTCAACTCCCATTCCAGGTATTGAGAATATTACCTCTATAATTATACTTCCTCCTATTGCCATTGGAAATATTGCAGCAAAAACAGTTATAACTGGCAATAATGAATTTCTTAAAGCATGTTTTAAAATAACTTTAGACTCTCCAAGTCCCTTCGCTCTTGCAGTTCTAATATAATCTTGTGTGACTATATCAATCATACCAACTCTCATAATTCTACTTAAAAATGCAAATGAACCATATGTATAAGTAATGATTGGTAATATTAAGAATGGTAATCGATGCTTAATTTTTTGCCACATGTTCCATTCTGGATCAAATAATGTTGGATCTTGAATACCAGAGACAGGAAACCAACTTAAATTATCAGGGTTTGCAAATTGAAGTAATAATAATGTACCAACAAAAAAAGATGGCATTGAGTATAGAATAAAAAGTATGAGTGACATTCCTTTGTCAGCAACTGAATCTTTTTTATAAGCTGAATAAATTCCAATAGGGATACTAATTAAATATGCTAAGAATATTGATATTAATGAAAGTGAAAAAGATATTCCTACCTTTTGCCAAATTTTATCTTGTATTGGCTGACTATCAATGTAAGATATTCCAAAGTCACCCCGTATTAAACCTTTACGTTCTTTACCGTTACCAAATAACCAAAGATGGTATTGATTTTTAGCTCCATAAAAGTTCATGTTTGGTATATATGTTTTCCAAGTTTGTGATTCAGATATTAAATTATTATTAGCATATTGAACTTCTTTTAATTCTTGTTTAATGTCAGATAAAAAAATATTTTCCATTAATAGAGTGTTCATTTTATCAAATTTGCCAGCAATTAAAAGATTGTTAGATGTTTCTAATAAACTTCCAATCTCAACACCAAACTGATTATTTGCTTCAGTAACCTCATTAATGTTTAATGAACTGTCTTTTGCCGTGATAGATTTGATGTTAATGCTCTGATGTGATTTTTGAAGCTTTAGTAATGCATTGTAATAATCAGAAACTGCTTGCCAATTACCGCTTTGGTGTGTAAGCGCTTCAAGATTCTTTTTATGATATTTGTCCTGTATTCTGTACAGTGTATCACATGATGCTAAATCAGTAACGCTGAAATAGAATATAGGAAGATCTAAACCTAATTTTTTTCTTAATTCTTGCTTAATTTTTTTTGATGCACCTGATTGTTTTTCAGCAGAGCCTTCATTTCCTGCTGCCTTAGATAATCTTTCAACAGGATCTCCTGGAGCATTAATACTTATAACGAAAGAAAGTAAAGATATCGCTATTAGCATTGGTATAAAAGTTAAAATTCTTTTAATTGCGTATTTGAACATTTTTATGCTGTTATTTAATTAGTTGTTGGGGCTAAATTTTTATTACTAAACTCTGCTTTTAAATTTAGATTTTGTAACATAACTCCAGGACGCTCATTGTACATGTTGATGTTATTAAATCTTTTATGAATTGCAAATTTTCTTTTTGTCGCATATAAGAAAACATAAGGTTGATCTGTATAGACTTTTGCTTGTAACTTAAGAAGAGCATTATTGTGTATTTCTGGATCTAATGTTAGATTAGCTTCTTCAATTAATGCATCACTTTCTGCATCACCAAAACCACAAAAATTAGATCCTTTATTTACCCATGAGGATGTATGCCATAATTGCATAGGATTGGAATAAGAAGCACTTCCTCCCCAGCCACCTAGCATACCGTCAAAGTTGTGATCCATTGCATTTTTGTAGAAAAGTGAAAAGTCCATTGGAGTTGGTTCTGCAACAACTCCAGCTTTATACATACTTTCTTTCATCATTAAAACTATCTCTGTTGATGTTGGAGAACTCATGTAACTAAGTTTAAAAGAGAATGGTGTTTTTACTCCATTAAGGACTTTGTCTCTAATATTGTCACCATCAGTATCAACCCATCCAGCTTCATCTAAAAGTTGTTTTGCTTTATCAATATCTAAAGGGATAAGTTGTAAGGTGTCATTATATGTTTTCTTAAGAGGTGAAATTAAAGAAGCTTGTCTACTTGCCTTACCATGCATCATTACTTCTATGATTTCATCTACTGGAATCATGTATGCCATTGCTCTTCTAACTTTTTGATCAATAAAAAATGGTTTTTGTTTAATTCCATCAGGTTTCATATTCATACCTAAATAACCAAATGAATACTGATCAAGAAAATCAGATTCATAATTGTTGTTAAAGTATTCTCTTTCCTGTAGTTTCATCAATTTTATTGTGCCAATATTTGTTGTCACATCTATTTCTTGATTTTTTAATGCTAAGTAAGAAGAAGCGTCCTCTTTTATAATTTTAAAAATAATTTTTTCAGGGTAAGCTTTATTGTAGATTGATGTGTCATTCTCACCCCACCAATTTTGTTTCTTTTCAATTGTGATATATTGACTCGCTTCCCATTCTGTAACTTGATAAGCTCCAAGACCAACTAACAAATTTGGTTTATAGGAATTGTCTGCATCATTATATGAGTTAAACCAATCTGATAGAACTTCTGTTTCGTTGAATTTATCTGAAAGTATTTCTTCAAAAGATAATTCGTCAAGAATACCTTTAGGGTCCCAAAAGCTTTTTTGTACGATATATAATTCTGAAAAAATAAATTTATTATCCCAATGAATGTTTTGAGCATTCATTGTAAATTTCTTTGGATTATTTTTATCAATCACAATACTTTTAATAACTGTTGAATAATTACTTCTTATCTGTGCGTTATTAGTTAGGGGACAAAGCATAAGTTTTACAGAAAAGGCAACGTCTAATGCATTCATTTCTGTACCATCATCCCATAATACACCATCTTTGATTTCATATTCGAAAGATAAATTGTCATCTGATGCAATTGGCATCCTTTTAACTAAAGATGGAATATAATCAAGGGTTTCTAAATCAAGTTTAATTAATGTCTTTTGTGTATAATTAAAAACATAGCTTCTCATAACAGAATTATCATTAAAAGGATGCAGACCATCTGGCTGTGAAAGTATATGAGCAACAACTGTGTTTTTTGATAAATCTCTATTGTTAACACATGATATTAGAATTGTAGCTATAAATGATATTAAAAGTACTTTTTTGTTCATAATATTTGTATATGTCTGCAAATATAACATTTGGTGAAAATTAATAGCTCTAAATAGTTCTAAAGTTCATTCTAAATTTAGTTAAAATATAATTTGTCAAATATTAAGATTAGTATACATTTGCAATCCTTTAAAATGTTCTTTAAAATTTGGAGAGGTGCCGGAGTGGCCGAACGGGGCTCCCTGCTAAGGAGTTGTGCGCTTACGCGTACCGGGGGTTCGAATCCCTTCCTCTCCGCAATTATATTTAAAATTCTTTACATAAGAATTAAAAAAGTATAAATTTGCCAACCTTTTCGGGGTATAGCGTAGCCCGGTTATCGCGCCTGCTTTGGGAGCAGGAGGTCGCAAGTTCGAATCTTGCTACCCCGACTTTTAAAATAAAAACCCACTCAATTGAGTGGGTTTTTATTTGCATATATTTCATTTTTTTTTTTTTTTGATTTAGGAGAGATTGTTAAATGAAAAGAATTCTCGCAGTAATTTTATTTATCCAATCTTTTAGAATTTAGATGTTTAACATTTTAGTTGATGTTGTGATGAGTGGAAGTCGTAGATTAATTGAGATTAGTAATTTTAATAATGATATTTACTTACTTGAAAGTAATAATATAACAGAGAAAATCATCAAATACTAAATCACAATTTTAATTTTGTAAAACCTAATTTTAAATTGTTATATAAGTAGTTTTATTCTTAATATAATAACAGAATGCTTAATAATTTAAAAGATAATTAATCCAAACATAAATAATAAATACAAGGCTATTATTATAATTGCATTTTGGAATTTTAAAGTGTTGTAATAATAAATTAATGTAGTTGTAATTGTGAAAACTAAAAGTAAAATTATTGACCATAATAACACATTTCCATTTAAAAATGAATCTCCTAAAAACCCTATCCTAGTAATTGGAAAATCAGTATTTATTGTTCCATTAATTGTTGTGTAAACAAATAAAGGAAGCCCAAGTCCTATACAAATATCAAACATATTTGATCCATATGCATTAGAAAACGAATCTTTAAATTTACCATTAGTTGCATCTTTAACGGATAAAAAAGTGTCTGGAATACTTGATGCAATTGAGGCGATAAAAAAGGAAACAAAAAACAAATTAATTCCAATAAATTTTGAAATATGTTCTGTTGATGTTATAAGTATGTCACAACTCAAACCTATAACTACTATTGATAAAAGTATTATAAGTAATGAGGAATTAGTAGTTATTTTTCCTGAATTAAACAAACTAAACAATTTTAAATTTAAAATGTCTGAAAATATTCCATTACTATATTCAGTTTCTACAATATTATTACTCTCAAAATCAGATTTATTACTTTTTCTACTTATATATAGTGAATAAACATAGACTATGTAATAACCAATTAGTATATAAGTAAAACATGTATTTATTCCGTACAAAAACCCTAACAAAAACAATATGATTGCACCAATTAAAAATATACCATCTTGTTTTACAATTACTTTATCAACTTCAAACTTTTTAGTATTATTTTTAAAGTAAACAACAAGAAATGATACAACTGGAATTACAGCAATATTAAATGCTGAACTACCAATTATAGTTGCGTAGCTCGCCGAAAAACCTTTTATGTCTCCATAATAAAAAAGAAACATTGTAGAGATGAATAATTCAGGAAGAGAAGAAGCAATTGCATTAATTGTTGGACCTTTTATACCCTCTCCAATGTTTCTTGTTAGAAAATTTGCTGCTAAATCAAAAGTTGATGAAATTTTCCAAAGCAAATATGTTGCAAATAGAACTTTAACAATTAAATATATCACTTTTAGTTTTTAAAATTAATCTACTGTATTTGATAGTAGGTAGTATAATGAATAGTTTAATTAATTGCCTCTGCCTTATTCTTAGATCTTTCGAAAAAATCTTCAGGACCAGTTTTCAAGTTTCTACTTAACTCATAGGCTTTTAAAAACATTTCTTTAGCTTGAATTCTATCTCCTGATGCTAAAAGAATATCTCCCATTGAATCATATGCATTTGGTTCTTCCGGATGTATTGTTATGTATACATTTAAATATTGTTTTGCCGCCTTGTAATCTCCTTTTTCTTTCATTAGATACCCCATCATGTTATTTAACAAGCTACTTTCGGGGAATCGTTTAAGTCCAATATTTATATTTTCGATTCTTTTATCTAAATCTAGAAGGTAGTATGAATACCAACCTCTTAGTAGTGGGTCGTTTGCAGCATAGATTAATGCATTTTCAAACTTTTTAAGTATTTCATTTCTTGAAGATGAAGGAGTCATTGTCTCTATGTAGTATCTTTCTGCAATTGTAGCATCTTCTAGTTTAGGCTTTATCTCATCTAAAAGAGCAACTAGTTCATCAGCTTTTCCGTTTATAAACAAGTAGTGTAGTTTTCCAATGTGTGCTACAGCTAAATTAGGATCTAATTTAACTAAACTGTCAGAATAAGCTAAGGCATCGTTATTTCTAAGATTAGCCATTGCATATCTCATTTTATTATACATAGAAAGAGATCCTTCAACATCTGAAGATGGCCACACAAATGAATTTGCTGCTTTATTCATATTCCAATTCATCCATGAGTGTCTTTTGAAAACTAGTTTTCCTTTTTCATTGCCAACTAATGAATGGAATCCGGCATTTGAAGTGCTAATTCCATTAGTAAAGAAACTTACATTTCCATATACGCTAGCAATTTCTCCAAAAATTTCTACATCTGAAACTTCTGTTGCAACAGAGTCTTCGTAAAACCAATCTGTTTTAATTTTACTTTTGTCATTAACCCAATTTGGTCTCCCTACCCATCCGTTAGATAAATTAAAAAGTATTACTGAATCGCTAATATTAACATCAAAGGTTGATATTGCTTCTGACTCAATCGTTTGATTTTTAAAATGCTCTACAACAAAGTTCTCTACTTTTTTATTATCTAAATTACTATTGCAACTTGCAATAAATACAGACAGTAATGTTAAGTATACTATTTTTTTCATTTTAAGTTATTTTAATATGAGTAATTTCTTTGTTGTTTTGATAGTTCCAAATTCATCTGTAATATTTACAAAATATTGTCCATTATTAAGATTAAAGTTATTGACTATCAGATGTGAACCCGCACTTAGTTCTAAGTTTCTACTAGAGACTTTAATCCCAAGATTATTATAAATGTCTATTTTAATGTTATTGTTTTTTTCTATTAGAATAGGTAGTGTAAAGGAGTTTCTTGCTGGATTAGGATAAATAGTTTGAACAAATAAATTATTTTGATCCTCATTAATAGATGTATTGTACGTTACTTCAAATTGAACAGTCTCATCAAAATAAAAGAAATTATCAGTTGTCCTAAATACAACAAGATATGGATTTTCGCGAAGATGATTTATATCTGGTGTCCAAGAGAAAACACCATCTATCTCGTTATTATTTCCCGTCAAAGAATAACTGAAGCTTGCCCCATTTGATAAGCTAAAAGGCTCTCCAAATGCATCCATACTAATTACATCATTTAAGTCTTGATCAGATGCAAGTAAATGAAGTTGATAGTTTTGTCCAGGTGCAATTTTAACGTAGGGATTTCCAAGATTATTTGTTGGTAAACTTTGCATATTAGAAATAATTGGAGTGAAGTTTGTTGAATCAGCAACAACAACGAATTGCATATCTCTATTCATTGCCCCAATAAGAGTTCCGTTCCTATATTCTTGTATTGTTAATGAAGCAACAAAATTTCCTATCATTTTTGGACTCCAAGTTATTTCTCCTGTAAAATTATTTACTGCAAAAGGTGCTGAAGAGTTTGAATAAAGTATAGTGTCAGAAAGAAATTCGTAACCTGTTACTGAGTCTGGTATTGGAGGGTTACTTGATGCTGATAATGGAACTGTTAAATTCCATACTAACGAATCACCATCTATATCAAATGGTAATGGATTGTATTGCCAAATATTATTAGTTGGAAGATAAATAATTGGTGGCGCTAGAAATGTTGGAGATGAATTTGGGGATAGATTATTGACATTAACATATGCTAGAAGAGTCATTGTTTCAGATCCTGGAGTAGCCATATTTATTATAGCATTATTTCTGCAACAATTTTTCCATTTCACAATATAATTTCCATTAGCAGGGAATATAATTGAATCAGTAAAATGATAAATTTCGACACCATAAGCAGATGACATGGTTGCTAGTGCGCCTGAAGTACCCAAAGTTAATGTATTGGTTGATAATAGATTGTAATTGCCCATTACATCTAATGACCATATTTCTATTTCTTGTATCGTATCAACATTTATGCCTAATGTATCTCTATATAAATCTAATTCTAAAAAATAATGGGAGCCAGATGTATCAGAAGAAATATAAGTTGTTGTTATTTGACCTCCCATTAAATGAGTTGCATGAGAGGATAAAGCAAATACTAATGCAATACAGATTGTTAAAATTCTTTTCATGATTTTTTTTTTTAAAAGTAAGCAATCTTAATTGCACTAGAAAATTTTTTTAAATAAATAAATTTCAATTTTAGTTTAGTTTTTAAGAAAATATGAATTTAGAATTATATTTTTGCATGATGAAAAAAAGTATAATCTTACATAATAGAATTTTAAGCGGTACATTACTTTTAATTTATTTATTTGGTTCATTATCTTTGTTCTCTTTTCATAGTCATTCAATAAATCAAAATGATCAAGACTATTGTTGTGATCATCATGATGAAGAAATAAATGTTTTATTTTGTGAGGCTCTTTTTCAAAAAATAAATTTTGAAAAAGAATGTTCACATGACTCTCATCTTGCAAATACTTTAGAAAAATGCAATATTTGTGATCATTTTTCTAATGTAAAATTTGCTTTTTTAGATAAATATTCAAATCTTGTTTTTAAATCTTTAACATCAGTAATGCATCAATCATTTGATTCATTAAACTTAACTGATTTTACTAGCTTTCAAAATAAATCTCCCCCCTTCATAATATAGATAAATAGTCTTACATGACTAAGTATGATTTCACCTCTTAACTATATAGTTAAGCGTTTTTTTACTTTATTTATTATTATATGAAAAAGTTACTTTTTTCATCACTAATTGTGATGAATGTTTTTACAATTTATTCTCAAACTATAGGTATTATCTTAGATGATAATAACAAACCAATAAATCAGGTTGATATATATCTATCTGATCAAAATATACTATTGTATAGTGATGGAAATGGTGAGTTTGTCACTGAATCCGATATTCCCAATAATAGTTATATAAATTTTTACAAGAATGGATATTCAACCAAAAAAATTAAATATACATCTAATATGACATTGGAGATTGTTCTTAATAAACTTCATGTTAGTTTAGATGAAGTTGGTATATCAAGTACCCATAATAAATTAGGAAATAGTAAGTTAACAAATATTGAAAAGAAATCACTTAATTTTTTAGAATCTAACTCTATGGTTGAGAGTATTTCTCAGTTAAATGGAGTAGATATGATCTCATCTGGTTTAGGTATACAAAAAGTAGTTGTTAGGGGATTATCTGGAATGCGTGTTGTTACTTATTTAAATGGTATGCAAATAAATAATCAGCAATGGGCAAATGATCATGGTATAGGATTTACAGATTTAGGTTTAAATGAAGTAGAATTGATCAAGGGTTCTAGTGCATTGAAGTATGGCTCAGAAGCTATTGGAGGTGTATTATACTTTAAAGATCATCCTTTTGTTGATAGTAAAAAAATAAAAGGTTTCCTTTCTACGAAATTTAATAATAGTAGCTATTTAAGTAGTAATCAATTTGGAATTAAGTGGGGTGAAAAGAATTTTTATTTTAATTTGTATGGTCAGTATGCAATTTCTTCAGATTATCGCTTACCCAATAGTTGGTATTTGTTTAATTCAAGATTCAAACAAAATGCTATAAAATTTTCATTAGCACATAGGCTTAAGAACTGGCAAAATATTTTTAGATATCATAGGCATACCGAAGCACCAGGAATTCCGGGCCATATTCATGGCGATCCTCAAGAGTCTAATCTTATTGATCTTACTTCATCATCTTTAGATTTCTCAACTGACTATGATACATCTAGACCTAATCAGGTAGTTAACAATCAGCTGATTATTTATGAGTCTATCTTCCTTCAGAATAACTTAAAATTTAACTTATATGTTGGTCATTTTATAAATAATTTACAAGAGTGGGAAAAGTGGACTAAACCAGCGTTTGATATTGATTTATCTAATACGCAGATATCTCCTAGTGTTAGATATAATTTAGGAAGTATTACTGTCAATTTTGGTTCTCAAATTACAATACTTAATAATAAGAATAATGAAATAGATAGATTAGTTCCAGATGCCTCGTCATTTAATGTAGGTCCTTATTTTATAGTTGATTATGAAAAAAATGATTTTGGATTTAATTCAGGTATTCGCTACGATTATAAAAATTTGAAGGTTAATGATCAGAGCGAAAAATTCAATATTAATTATGATCAAGTCTTTTCTAATACAAGTCTATCTACAGGATTTTATTATAAATTCATTGATCATATTTTAAGATTTACATATTCTGGAGCGTATAGAGCACCGCATTTTTCTGAGCTTTTTTCAGATGGTGTTCATCATGGTACAAACAGGTATGAAATTGGAGATAATCAATTAAAAATTGAATATGCTAATCAGTTTGATTTTAAATATCAATGGTCTAATGAACATATAGGGATTGTTTTAAATCCATTTGCACAATATATATCTGATTTTATTTCAATAACTCCAACAGACTCAATTCAAGATAGTTACAAGGTGTATAATTACACACAATATGAAAAAGTTGAAATTAAAGGTGTTGAATTCAATTTACACTATCATCCTCATCAATTACATAATTTACATATTGAGCAATCTTATTCTTTTTTACATACTAAAAATAAAGATGATGTGTACGGTTTGGCTCTAGTGCCTGCAAATAGTATTAAAACAAAAGTTTTATTTGATTTTAATAAATATGAAAAAATTATTAAATATAAATTTGATTATATATCTATTTATCATGTTTATAAATTTCAGCAAAATAGTTACGCTGAATATGAATCTTTAACTCCAGAATACAATGTTATAAATCTACAACTAGGATTAAAATTTAATGATAAATTACATTGTGTATTAAGTTTAAACAACTTATTTAATGAAGTATATTCACCTCATATATCAAGAGTAAGAGGAGTTGCTGGTGGAGTACCTAATCCTGGAAGATTTTTCAATATTAATTTAAAATATGAATTTTAAAATACTCTGATGAGCTTTAAAGAAGCGAAACACCTCTTAAGGTGTCAGTATTAATTAAATATATATAAAAATGAAAAAAGTAAATTATTTAGTAATGGGTGTTGCATTTTTAGCAATTAGCAGTATGACTTCTTGCTCTAAAGATGATGATGCTGAGCTTTGTCACGAGTGTCATATTGCCCTGCCTGATAAATCAGAGACTCAATGGGAAATTCTAAATGCATCAGGAGGAGAAGATTTTTGTGAAGATGAATTAAGAGATGCAGAATCATCAAGTTATGTGTACACTGTTACAGACACACTATACTCCAGCGACGGAATTCCTCTACTTCCAGGTGAATATGGGCCAGGAAGTGCTAATTCACAATATGAAATTCATTGTGAAGATCATGGAGATCATGACTACTAAGATTATTTTTTTATTTACTCATATTAAATCCAATCATAAGTGATATTCTTTCACCAGAGCTGTATTTATATTCTTGACCATCAGCCTCACCTGTTAATTGTCTTCCTGGCATAAACGCAATATTCACTGGTAAATTTAAATTACCAGATTTAAAATTATAACCAACTGCAAATACCATTCCAATTCCAGATAATGATAGATTCGGACCAACACCTACTTCATAGCCATTTCCTTTTCTAACTCCTATTATTGAAGTTGCTGATGGTAAAAATTTTCCTTGTTCCATTCCTGATACTAGAAACATCCATTCTACTATTCCAACTACATCGCCACCTCCATCTGCAAATCTTGATTCCCATTGCCATCCGTATTGTGTTGTCATAGCAGATCCAGTACTTCCATATTTATCACTTTCATTAAAATCAAACCCTTCATGTAAGAAATCTGCAACTGGTCCTGCACCAATAAATGTTATTCCAAGTCTTGGTCCTGCTAGTTTCTCAATCTGTGCGTTAGCTGTTAAAATAAAGATGCCTAATGTTATTGTTAATATTTTTTTTTTCATTTTTTTCTATTTTGTTAATTTTTGCTAAATAAAGATATTTAAATTTGAATTATATGCAAAGCATAGTTTCTGTGTTTATACATTTTGATATGAATATGTATTTTGTTCAAAATTATTAAATATTTTGTTCTAAATTTGTAATAAAATAATATTATGATTAGATCAGGTAACCCAGCCTTAAGTAACAAGACTTTTGAAAATTTATCATCTTCATCAAGTGATGTTATGACACTAGATGGCGCTGTTAATAAAACAGCAATTAGTATGGGTATTTTATTACTTGCTGGATATTATACATATAGTAATGCGATAATGGATTATATATTAGTTGGAACTATTGGTGGTTTAATTCTTGCTTTAATTACTATTTTTAAAAAAGAATGGTCTCCAACTACAGTTCCTATTTATGCTTTGCTTGAAGGTTTAGCTTTAGGTGGAATTTCCAAGATGTATGCAGATGCATTTGTTCCTGGAATTGTTCCGCAGGCAATTATGTTAACTTTAGGTATATTATTTGCATTATTGTTTGCTTATAAAACTAAAATTATAAAAGCTACTGAAAACTTTAAGCTTGGACTTTTTGCCGCCACCGCAGGTGTTGGCATAGTATATTTAATTAGCTTTTTTATGAGTATATTTGGAAGTGGAGGATTGCCTGTAATGAATCCAAATAATTCTTCAATGATAAGCATTGGTTTTTCTCTTGTTGTGGTTGTTATAGCTTCATTAAATTTAGTGATGGACTTTGACTTTATTGAAAATGGTGCTGAAAGAGGCGCACCTAAATATATGGAGTGGTATGGGGCATTTGGTCTTCTTGTAACATTAATTTGGTTATATCTTGAAATCCTACGATTACTTGCAAAGCTAAGTTCAAGAAGATAATTAATAGTAAAGCTTAAAATGAAACGTCCTTGGAATATAATTGATTCTCCAATCTATAGTCTTCAAACTGTTGATGAAAAAGGTAAAATTAATATGAATATTTGTACTTATGTCACTGCAGTAAGTATGAAACCTAAAATTTATGCAATTGCAATAGATTATAATACTTTAACATACAAAAATGTTAAAAATTCTAATCAATTTGTTTTACAACTTTTATCAAAAAATCAAATTGAACTTGTTAAGAAATTTGGTAAAAAATCTGGATATAAATTTAATAAGGATAAATTTTTAAGAGATAAAAAGTTATTAATTAACTGGAATGATTTTGAAGTTTTACATGGAACAATTGCTTTAATTAAAATTGATAAGAAAAACTCATTTGCAATTAATGGAGATCATGAGTTATTTCTTTTTAATGTAGATAAATTCAAAACATTTTCTGAATCAAATATTTTAACATTTCAAGATTTAGTTAAAAATAAAATTATATTATGATTACTAAATATGCTGATATTTTAAAAAGAATTGACTTAATCAATCCAGTACAGTATGCTAGAACTCGAAATTTTATTGATGGATCAGTATCTATGCTATCTCCTTTTATTTCTAGAGGTGTAATATCTACAAAGCAAGTTTTTCAAAACTTAAAAGAAAAAGAATATCATTTTAATGAAATTGAAAAATTTGTACAGGAATTAGCTTGGAGAGATTATTGGCAGTTAATCTGGCAGTTAAAAGATATAAACAAGGATATTAAAAATATCCAAACAGATGTTAATGAAAATGGTATTTCTAAGTGTATAACTGATGCAAAGACTGGTATTAATGTCCTCGACTCCTCAATTAAAGAATTATATAAGACTGGCTACATGCATAATCATTTAAGGATGTATATTGCTTTTTTAGCAACAAACATTGCAAAATTTAGATGGAATGATCCTGCAAATTGGATGTACTTTTATTTGCTCGATGGAGATTTAGCATCTAATTCATTAAGCTGGCAATGGGTTTGTGGAGCTAACAGTAACAAGAAATATATAGCAAATCAAGATAATATTAATAAATACACAAAAGTCATTCAAAAAAATACATTCTTAGATACTAGCTATGATGTAATATCTGAAATGTCACAACCTGCAATATTTTCAGAAATTTCTAAAGAAATAAGAGAAACAAATTTTCCAGAATCTGATCAATTAATTTTAAATGATAATAAGGATATATGTGTATATAATTATTATAATCTTGACCCAGTTTGGCGTAATGATATTGATGCTCATAGAATTCTTTTAATAGAACCCAGTATTTTTAAAAAGTATCCTATTAGTGATAATTCAATGAATTTCATGCTTGAATTATCAAAAAACATTAAAGATATTAAGGTTTTCGTTGGTGAATTTCAAGATATACCGAAAAAATCTAATAATATTTTTTTTAAGGAACATCCTCTAAACTTTAACTATAAAGGAATTGAAGATAATAGAGATTGGTTGTGTAGTGTGAAAGGTGATTTTCCATCCTTTTTTAAATTTTGGAATAATGTTAAAAAAGAAATTAAGTTTTAAATTAAATTATGTTTACAAAAGGAACAAAAGCATATAGTATTTTAAACAATGTTTGTCCTAGGTGCCAATCCTCAAAATTTTGGCCTAGAAATAATCCATATACTAATATTTTTGTTAAAAATAATGGCGATTTAGGTAGCTGTAAAAGTTGTAATCTTAAATTTGAGATAGAATTAGGTTTTTGGTATGGCGCTATGTATGTTAGTTACGCACTTTCAGTATCTGTATTTTTGATAATTTGGCTAGCTTTAAGTTTATTTTTTAATAGTATAAATGTTATAAATGAAATTATTATTATTTCAATTTCACTAATTATTATCTCTCCTGTTGTTTATTTTTTATCAAGATTAATTTGGATAAATATATTTATCTCTTTTAATAGTAAAGAGTGATATATTTTTTTTAGTATAGCGAGTTTATTGTCAATTATATTTGATATATATTTTGTTATTTTTACAAAAAAACTGCCATGTTTCAAATTCTACCCTTTATTTTAAGTTTAGTAATAGCTTCCTCAATTAGTGAGAAAGAAAATAAATCTGTTTTTTACCCCTCTGATAATCCATCAGAAAGAATTGTATGGGAACAAATGAGATTAATTGACCCTGCAACTGGAGAAATCCCAAAAAATATTAGAAAGAAAGAAATGACATTTGCAAAAACTATTCCAATTTCTAAGAATTTTAGTAAATCAAACTGGATAAATAGAGGTCCTTTTAATGTAGGCGGAAGAACAAGAGCCTTGGCATTAGATGTTTTAGACGAGAATATTATACTTGCAGGAGGAGCTTCAGGAGGTATGTTTCGTTCTATTGATGCCGGAGCTAGCTGGACAATGACAACTCAACCCAGTCAGGAACATCGAATTTCATGTTTAACTCAAGATAGAAGAGATGGTAAAGAAAATATCTGGTATTTTGGTACTGGAGAAAATAGAGGCTCATATCTGAGTGACGTTTCTATTTATGGTAATGGTATTTGGAAATCAATAGACGGTGGTTTGAGCTGGGACTCATTACCAATTACTACTTCAAATACTCCCACAGTTTTAGATGGTGATTTTGATTTTACATTTAGTATAAAAACAGATTTCAGCAATGATTCATTAGATGTAGTATATGTTGCTACAAGGGGTGATATTTACAAATCAGTTGATGGTGGGTTAAGTTGGACAAAGCAACTTGGTGGATCTAATACAAATTATTATCAATACACTGATGTTAATGTTACTAGCCAGGGTGTAGTTTATGCCACAATTAGTAGTAACTGTAGTGACAATGGGATTTGGCGATCAAGTGACGGGCAAAATTGGATAAATATTGCAGATTCTCTATTTCCTCCTGTGTATAGTCGTGTAGTTATTGGTATTAATCCTTCTAATGAAAATCAGATATATTTCTTAGCTGCTGAGACTACAGGTTATGGTCAACATACAGATGTCTTTTTTGGTGGAGAAACTTGGACTTCTTTGTGGAAGTATGAATATATTTCTGGAGATGGAACAGGTGCTGGTGGGCAATGGACTGACCTTTCATCTAGCATACCAACTAACCAGAATACTTCATTTGATAATTTTAATGCTCAAGGTTCATATGACCTTGTAGTTAATGTGCATCCAACAGATAGTAATCTTGTTATAATTGGAGGTACTAACCTCTGGAGATCAACAGACGGTTTTACAACTTCATCAAATACAACAATAATTGGTGGTTACAGAGCAGGGTCATCTGAAGGAGATGGCAACTGGGGTTCTTACCCAAATCATCATCCAGATCAACATGTAATTTTGTACCTTCCATCTAATGATAGTATAATGATTAATGGTAATGATGGTGGTGTATTTAAAACTAATAATATTTACAAGGATTCTGTTGACTGGCTGTCTTTAAATAATGGATATAATACAACTCAATTATATACAGTGGCAATAAGTAAAAATGAAAATTCAGATGTTCTTCAAGGAGGTTTTCAAGATAATGGAAGTAGAATTACTTTTAGTCCAGATATAAATGCTAATTGGAATATGCCATTTAATGGAGATGGTTCTCATGCTGGAATAGCAGACAATGAAGAAGATTTTTATTTAACAATTCAAAGAGGAGTTATGTACAAAATGAAATTAGATACTAACGCAGAAAGACTTGGATTTCAAAGAATGGATCCGGCTTCTTGTGATAGTAATAATTATATGTGGATGAATCCTATGGAAATGGATGCAAATAATGATAATGTTATTTATTGGGCCGAAGCAAATAAAATTTGGAGAAATAATAATCTAAATAATATTCAATACAACGGCTCTCATGATAAATCAGATTTTGGTTGGGAATTATTTTCTGACTCTTTATCTCCACAAAGTATTAAAATATCAGTATTGTCTACATCAACTAATCCTGCAGATATTATGTATGTTGGAACTCAGAACAAATATTTATTTCGAGTTGATAATGCAAGTGTTGGTGACCCAGATGTTATTCAATTACCAAATATTTTAACTGGAAGTGGTTCGTATTGTACAGATATTGCAATAAATCCAGATAATGCTGATGAAATTATGGTAGTGTTTTCAAATTACAGTGTATATTCTTTATGGCATAGTTTAGACGGTGGTCAGAATTGGCAAAAAGCAGGTGGGAATCTTGAACAAAATAATAGTGGATCTGGAAATGGACCATCATGTCGAGATGCTCAAATTATCCCTTTGGGTGATGACACCCTATATTTAGTCGGTACTACAGTTGGCTTATTTGCAACTTCAAAAATTGATGGAATAAATACTACATGGGAGCAGGTTGCAAGCTCTACCATAGGGTCTACAATTGTTGAATATATTGAATACAGACAGTCTGACGGTTTACTAATTGTTGGAACATTTGGAAATGGTGTATATCAAACAAATATTAATTCAATAGGGGAGATATTAAGCGTCTCAAATATCAATAATAAGAATTATGATTACACAATTTTCCCAAATCCTGTAGCTGATAATTTTTCTTTGTTGCTAGATTTAAAAAATGTTTCTACTTGTAATATTACTATTTATGATGAACTTGGAAGACAGATGTTTGCTGACAAAAATATTAATGTAATTAATGGTGTTAATCAGATTAATCTTTCTCTTAATGGATTTAAATCAGGTGTGTACTTTATTGATGTGTCTATAGGAGAAAAATCTCTTGTAAAACAAATTATTAAGAAATAATGAAAAATATAATTTTTATAATTTTAATTTTCCCTTTTGTTGGAGCAACACAAAACACTTTCATTCCAGATGATGCTTTTGAACAAGAATTAATAAATTTAGGCATTGATGACGTATTAAATGATAGTGTTTTTACAAGTGCCATTGATACTGTAGTCTATCTTTATATTCCAGATTTGGGTATTAGTGATCTTACAGGAATTGAAAATTTTAGTAGTTTAACAGAACTTTTTTGCTATGATAATCAAATTGTAAGTTTAGATTTAAGTAGTAATGGTAACTTATTTGAAGTTAATTGTAGTAATAATCAGCTTATATCACTATCTGTTAAAAATGGCAATCCCTCAGGACTTTGGTATTTTACCGCAGTTGATAATCCTAGTTTACTTTGTGTTGAAGTTGATAATATCTCCCTTGCTAATTACTCATGGCAAATTGATAACACAGCTGTTTTTAGTACTAATTGTTCAGTTTCTTCTTTAGTTGAGTTACAATCCAAAAGAAAAATAACTAAGATTATTGATTTTTATGGAAGAGAAGTTGTAGATGTTCATTATAACAGTTTATACTTTTATATTTATAGTGATGGATCTATTCAAAAATCAATATATTTAAAATAACTTTATTCTCTTCATAATTTAGATTGTCTTTTTATATTTAGTGTATAATATTTTTTACTTTTGAAAAAAAAATAAGATGCTATTAGAAGGTAAAAATGTAATAATAACAGGAGCTAGTAGAGGTATTGGTAGGGGAGTTGCAACAGTTTTTGCAAAAAATGGAGCTAATATTGCCTTTACTTATCTTTCTTCAGCAACTAAAGCAAAATCATTGGAGAATGAACTAGCATGTTTTGGAGTTAAGGCTAAAGGATATAAATCAGATGCTTCTAATTTTATTGCTGCACAAGAACTTTCAAAATCTGTAATAGAAGATTTTGGATCTATTGATGTTTTAGTAAATAATGCAGGAATTACCAAGGATAGTCTTTTAATGCGAATGACTGAAAATGATTTCAATTTAGTAATGCAAATTAATATGAATTCAGTTTTTAATATGACAAAAGCTGTCATTAAAACTATGATGAAAGCTAAAAAAGGTTCAATTATTAATATGAGTTCTGTTGTAGGGGTTAAAGGAAACGCTGGTCAAACTAATTATTCTGCTTCCAAAGCTGGTATAATTGGATTTACAAAATCAACTGCACTAGAGTTGGGGTCAAGAAATATTAGATGCAATGCAATCGCACCTGGTTTTATTGAAACTGAAATGACTGAATCGCTTGAAGATGATGCAATTAATAATTGGCGAAATCAAATACCTCTTAAAAGAGTTGGTGATCCTGAAGATATTGCAAATGTATCTATGTTTTTAGCTTCAGACCTCTCATCATATATTACTGGCCAGGTTATTAATGTTTGTGGTGGAATGCTAACCTGATTGAATGTTTGAAATAAATATTGATTCATCTTATTTTTATGTCCTAATATGTGTTTCTTTTGGATTTATTTTTACCTATCTGCTTTACAATAATAAGGCAAAACTCATATCTAAAAATGTTAATTTATTTCTATTTGTAATTAGATTTTTTTATTTAAGTGTTATTTTATTGTTGCTTTTAAATCCAATAATAAAATTAAATAATAATTATTTTGAAGATCCAATCTTAATATTTGCTAAAGATAACTCTACATCAATTAATGAAGATATTACTGATGAATTAATTTCACTTAAAAACAATCTTATTAATTTCAAGTCGTATGAATTTTCTTTTTCTGATAAGATATACAATGGATTTATAAAAAATACTGGCTTAAAGTCTAATTTTTCAAATTTATTTGCTGAATTAAATAATAAATTTGAAGGCCGTAACGTAGCTGGGCTTATATTAGCTAGTGACGGAAGTTATAATACAGGTCTTAATCCTCAATACTTATCTTATAATTTTCCTGTATATTGTATTGCATTGGGAGATACTACATTTAAAAAAGATCTTAGAATTGATAAAGTTGAAACTAACGAAGTTACATTCCTAGGCAATTCTTTTCCTCTAGAAGTTTCAATTGCATCTTCAATTAAAAATGATGTTAAAAGTCGTTTAGTTATTAAAGATGGAAAAATCAAGTTGTATGATGAAATTGTTACTTTTAAGAAAGATAATAATTATAAGATTTTTGAACTAGACTTAGTTGCTGAAAAAGTTGGTTTACTAAATTTAGATGTTAAAATAATTCCTATAAATGGGGAAGAAAATTTAACAAATAATTCTTTTACAAAATATATTGATGTTATAGACTACTCATCAAGTATTTTAATTTTAAAAAACACCAATACACCTGATTTAGCAGCTTTTAATAATTCAATAAGCAAAAATCCAAGATATAATGTAGTTATTAAAGACATAGATGAAGAATACAATATTGATAAATACCAGCTTATTGTTCTTTTTGGTGTAAATATTATACCTGATAATTTACTTAATAATAAAGTATCTCTCATCGTATTTAATTCTGTGGATTATTATTTTGAAAATTTTGAAAAAAATAGAGAATTTTATAATGATAAAAATAAATATCCTATTACTATTTCTTTAAATAATAGATTCTCAAAATTTACATTTTCTGATGAGTTAAATAATCTTGTTAATTATGCACCGCCTTTATTTTCATCAGATATTAATCAAAAACTTAAAGGAAATTTTGATTTTATTTTAAAAAATAAACAAGAGGAATCTTTATCTAAGAGTTCTGTGATGATGATAAAGTATATAGATGAAAAAAAAATTGCTTTTGTTACAGCTGAAGGATTTTGGAGATGGAAGTTTTTTGATTATAAGATAAATAATTCAAATATAGCTTTTGATGAGATCTTCTTAAAGCTTACACAATATTTAATTATTGATGATGAAAAAAGTTTATTAAGGATAAAATATAAGAATGATTATGATCAAGATGAAAGCGTTGTTATTAATGCTGAACTTTATAATGAATCTTATGAATTAGTTAATGACAAGGAGATTAAATTTTCTATTTCTGATAATTCATTAAATACTAAAGAATATTTATTTTCTAAAAAGTCAAATACTTTATTTGTTGATCTTGGAATATTAAAGCCTGGCAGGTATAATTATGTAGCAAGAGTTGATGGAAGCGATGAAAATAAAAAGGGTTTCTTTAACGTTAAAAAAATACAATTAGAGCAGTTTTCAGATGATGTTAATCACAAAACATTGAATCATATTTCAAATCAAAGTGGGGGAAAGTTTTTTTACTTGAATTCTTTAAAAGAATTGGAATCTGTTATTAATTCATCTGCATTAAACAAAAAAATTATTCATTCAAAACAAAATATAGTAAGTTTTTTAGGTATTACTAATCTATTAATTTTGCTGATATTTTTAATTTTATTAGAGTATTTTTTAAGAAAATATAATGGATTAGTTTAATTTATATTTTAATATTTTAATATTTTAATTTCATTATAATTTTGCATCTTTGTAAAACAATATTAGAAGTGTAAAATAATTTATATAATTAAAAAAAAAATAATGGAAAATCAAAGTCTACCTAAACCTTTAATTCTTGGAGTTGTTGGATTAATATTTATTGTAATGTTTAGTTCAAGTATGTTTGTGACAATTGAGCCAGGCGAAAAAGGTGTTTTATTTAAAAAATTTGCTGGAGGTTTAGATATTGAAACTGTATATGACCAGGGGTTTCATATAATTGCACCATGGAATACTATGCATATTTATGATGTAAAACTTAAAGACACATTTGAAAAGATGGAGGTTCTTTCAAAAAATGGATTGTCTATTAAAATTGATTTGTCATTTAGATACCAACCAGTATCAAATCAAATAGGATATTTACATGATAATATTGGAAAAGATTATTTAGAAAGAATTATAAAGCCTGAAATTAGATCTGTAACAAGAGAAGTTATTGGGAATTATTTGCCTGAAGAATTGTACTCAACTAAGAGAGAAGCTATTGAAGATGAGATTTTTGCTGCAACAAAAATTAATATTGAAGCAAAATATCTTTTATTAGATGCTATACTTATTAGAGATGTTACCTTGCCTCAAACTTTAAGAACTGCAATTGAGCAAAAGCTTAAGCAAGAGCAAGAATCATTAGAGTATGAGTTTAAGATTGATAAAGCTAGAAAGGAAGCTGAAAGAAAAGAAATTGAGGCTAATGGAATTGCAAAATTTCAAAAGATTGTTAATCAAACTATTACACCACAATTATTAAAATGGAAGGGTGTTGAAGCTACTCAAGAGATATCGAAATCACCAAACTCTAAAGTTATTGTTATCGGTAATGGAGATGGAGACTTGCCAATTATTTTAGGTGGTCAATAAAGAATTAAAACTTATTAAATGAAAAAAATATTATTGTTATTAGCTGTTGGATTGATTTCTTTTCAATCATTCTCTCAAAAGAGATCAAAAAGTGATAGGTCTGTCTTTCCAAATAAAAATACAACAGCTCAATATGAATTTATGATAATTAAAGGTTATTCTTCTAATGACCTTGATGCAGTTGGCACATCTAGTATGAATCAAACTAGAGCGAAGATATCTTTTGATTTTGTTGGTGCTAATATGAATGAATCATTAAACGAGATGAAGTATAGATCATTAGCGCATGCTGTTAATGTAGTATCTAAAGATGGTTGGGAGTTTATAAGCTCTAATGTTGTAGTTTCAAATGGAGCGCTACTACATTTTTATTATATGAAGAGACTTAAAAAATAAATTAAAATTAATTATTGTTTTTTTCCATTTAAGTAAACACTCTCAATTAAATTTTCACCAAAACTGTAATGAGGATATGAATAGGAAGGTATTTGTTTTGTGATAAAAAAGTTAGCTTTTTTTCCTAAAGCTATACTTCCAAGTTCTTTTTCAACTCCCATTGCGTATGCACTATTAATAGTGGTAGCATTAATTACCTCTTCTGATGTCATTTTAAGCTTTATACATCCTAAGGATGAGACAAAATTCATATTTCCACTTGGGGAGGAACCAGGATTAAAGTCAGATGCTAGAGCTATTGGAAGTCCTTTGTCTATCATTTTTCTAGCTGGACTATATGGAATTCCTAAAAAAAATGAACATGAAGGTAATACTGTTGGCATGCAACTAGATTCGAATAATGCTTCTATATCATTTTCTTTCATAATTTCTAAATGATCTACTGACAAAGCATTGTGTCTTACTGATGTTTCTACACCTCCTAAGGAATTAAATTGATTTACATGAGTCTTTGCACGTAATCCATATTTATTTGCTGCAGTTAAGAGTTTATTTGTGTCATCATTGGTGAAGTAACCTTTTTCACAAAAAATGTCTATATAGTCAGCAAGATTTTCATTTACAACTTTTGGGAGCATATCTGAGATAATCAAATCTAAATATCCCTCCTTATTATTTTTAAACTCATTTGGAATAGCATGTGCTGCAAGAAATGTAGACTTTATTGTCATTTCAGAACACTTTTTTAATCTTTTTATTACTCGAAGAATTTTAAGTTCAGATTCAATAGATAAGCCATACCCACTTTTTATTTCAACAGCACCTGTTCCAAGTTTTATTATATTATCTAATCTAATTTTTGCATCAATAAATAATTTCTCTTCACTAGTATTTCTTAGTTTTTCTACAGAGTTTAAGATTCCACCTCCTTTATCAGCAATTTCTTGATATGATAATCCTTTAATACGATCAATAAATTCTGATTCCCTACTTTTAGCAAAAACTAAGTGAGTGTGACTATCACAGTAAGTTGGAAATACCATTCCACCATCAGCATCAATAATATTTGTATTTATCCAATCATCAATTCCTGCCCATTCATCCATACTACCAAAACTTGAGATTAAGCCATCAGTTATTTCTAAAAATGCATCTTTAATTGTATTTATATTTTGCATATCCATTGCTGAGACAAAATTAACTTGAGATGTTTCAGTTTGAATAAGTTCAGATATATTTTTAATTATAGTTTTCATATTATTACAAAAGTACAAAATTCACTTATATCAAATGTGTTATATTTGCGTGTGGGAAATACATTCGGTAAAATATTTAAATTAACAACATTTGGTGAATCTCATGGTAAAGCTATTGGAGGAGTTATTGATGGTTGTCCTGCCGGTTTAAATGTTGATTTTAATAGCATTCAAAGCAATTTAGATAATCGTAAGCCTGGTATTAGCTCTATTGTATCTCAAAGAAGAGAAAGTGATAAAGTAGAGTTCTTTTCTGGAATTTTTAATGGCAAGACTACTGGTACGCCTATAGGTTTCATTATAAAGAATGAAGATCATAACTCTGATGATTATATGCATATTAAAGATAAATTTAGACCATCCCATGCTGACTTTACCTATGAGAAGAAGTATGGTTTTAGAGATTATAGGGGAGGTGGTCGTTCATCTGCAAGAGAAACGGCTTGTCGTGTGGTTGCTGGATCTATTGCTCAGCAACTACTTGATGGATTAGGAGTTAAAATATTTGCTTATGTTAGTTCAGTTGGTAATGTAAAATTAAATAAATGCTATAAAGAATTAGATTTATCTAATATTTACGGTAATATAGTCAGATGTCCAGATAATGTTCTTGCTAAAAAGATGATTGAAGAAATTAATACAATTTCTAGCTTAGGTGATACAATTGGAGGTTCTATAGTTGCAATTGCTATTGGTGTACCTATTGGATGGGGTGAGCCTGTTTTTAATAAATTACACGCAGAAATTGGTAAATCTTTGCTAAGTATAAATGCTGTTCACGGTTTTAAATACGGCTTTGAAAATACTGATATACCATCAAGTAAAGGAAGTGAGGTTAATGATATATTTATTAATAATAATGGAAAAACAAAGACTAATTTTTCTGGAGGAATCCAAGGCGGTATAAGTAATGGAAACGATATCTATTGCGAAATATCATTTAAACCAGTTTCTACAATTATGCAGAAACAAAATTCTATTGACAGTAAAGGGGCAGGTTCACAAATAAGTGGCAAGGGAAGGCATGACTCATGTGTTGTTCCTAGAGCAGTGCCAATTGTTGCGAGTATGCTAGCTTTAACACTTATAGACAGCTATTTTTTAAGTCTTTCTAATAGAATATAGATATGAAATTATTTTTTTACTTAATATTTTTAGTGCCATCCTTGTTGTTTTCTCAAATTGATTATAATATAACTTACAGCAATACAAATGCGTACAGTGGTAATTTATTTTTTCAAAAAGGCGGATCAAGTCCTAGGCCAGTAAAAATACTTGATTCTAGCCATGTAGAGATTTATTCTCAAAATATGGGAATGAAAGGGTGGGATTTTAAAGTTAACTATAATAATAAACTTTCTTATTTTGATAGATCATCAAAAGGATGGTTTATTATGGACTCACTATATAACGAAGTCGATTCAATTTATGGTCTAAATGGTTATATTGCTGATAATCATGATTTCCTTGCCCTTTCAAATGGAAACTATATCCTTTTTGCTTATGATGAGCAGGTATATGCTATGGATACAGTTGTTGTTGGAGGAGATCCAAATGCTATTGTTGAGGGATTAGTTATACAAGAAATGGATACTTATCATAATTTAGTTTTTGAATGGAAGAGTTGGGATCATTTTCATGTTACTGAAAATAGTTATCTTGCTCCATGGACATCTTCTAATTTGCCTTTTATACATGCAAATGCAATTGATATTGATTTTGATGATAATTTATTGTTATCAAGTAGAGGCCTTGATGAGATAACCAAAATTAATAGAGTTACTGGTGATATTATCTGGAGATTTGGAGGTTCTCAAAATGAATTTACTTTTATTAATGATTATCCATTTACTCATCAACATTCTATTAAGAGCTTAGGAAGTAATCGCTATCTTTTGTTTGATAACGGAAATTTTAGCTCACAATATACTGGAACAGTAAATATTTCTAGAGCTGTTGAATATGAACTCGATACTGTTTTAATGACAGCTACCAAGGTTTGGGAATTTATTCACCCTGACTCATTATTTACTCCATCAATTGGAGGTGTACAAAGACTTCCTAACGGTAATACCTTAATTAATTTTGGTAATTTACAGATGTTAAATCTAGGATCAATTATTACTGAAGTTGATTCCAATAATCAGATTGTTTTTCAACTAGAATACAATAATGGAAATAATCTTTATAGAGCTCATAAATTTGATTGGTTTTTCTATACTCCTCAAACTCCAATTTTTGGTTGTGTAGATTCTATTGCTTGTAATTATGATTCTACTGCTAATATTGATAATGGATTATGTGATTTGCCAAATGGTTGTGGAGATATTTTGTATTTAGAATATGACCCTCTTGTTACATGTTCTGATATGAATGATTGTATAACACTTCTATCAACAAGTATGTATAATAGTGAACTACCTTCTAAAAGTATTTATAAAATAACAGATTTGTTTGGAAGAAAAACTTTAAAACCATCTAATCAATTACATATATATATCTTTAATGATGGCAGTGCAGAAAAAAGAAAAATTATTTATTAACTTAAATTGTAACATTAATTAAAAAAATGAAGAAAATTGCATTACATTGGAAAATAATAATTGGTATGTTACTTGGTGTTGTTTATGGGTTAATTGCATCAAAACTATTATGGACCGACTTTACAAATGATTGGATTAAACCTTGGGGAGTAATTTTCGTTAACTTATTAAAATTAATTGCAGTACCCCTTGTTTTTGCCTCATTAGTTAAAGGTGTTGCATCCTTGTCTGATATTTCAAGGCTTAGTAGAATTGGAGCAAAGACAATAGCTTTCTATTTAATGTCTACAGTTGTTTCTGTATCAATAGGATTAGTATTAGTTAATATAATAAAGCCTGGATCTGATTTTGATAAAAGTTCTATAGATTTAACAAATAAAAACACTACTGAAAAAATTATTGATGCTGAAACAGTTAGTAGAGAAGGTCCTTTGCAATTTGTAGTGGATATTGTTCCAACTAATATTATAAATGCTTCAGCTAATAATAGTAATATGTTGCAAGTTATCTTTTTTGCAATTCTATTTGGTATCTCAATGGTAATGCTTCCAGATGAAAATACAAAATTTGTAAAAGGGTTTTTCAATGGAATAAATGATATTATATTAAAAATAGTTGATTTAATCATGCTAATTTCACCTTATGGTGTTTTTGCTTTGTTAGCTTCATTAGTTGTTGATTTTGGAGCAAGTTCTTCATTGTTTATTGCTCTTGCTAAATATTCTATTACTGTAATAATTGGACTCCTCATAATGATTCTTGTTATTTATCCATCAATAATTAAAAGTTTTACAAAAATTAATTATTTTAATTTTTTTAAGGCATTGTCACCAGCACAGATGTTAGCTTTTTCTACAAGCTCTAGTGCAGCAACACTTCCAGTAACAATGGAAAGATGTGAAGAGCACTTAGGCGTATCTGAGGAAATATCATCATTTGTTTTACCTCTAGGAGCAACAATAAATATGGATGGAACCTCTCTATATCAAGCAGTAGCTGCTGTTTTTATAGCCCAAGCTTTTGGTATTGACCTAGATTTGAATCAGCAACTAACAATTGTTTTAACAGCTACGTTAGCCTCAATAGGAGCTGCTGCTGTTCCAGGAGCTGGAATGGTAATGCTTGTTATTGTTTTAGGTGCTATAAATGTTCCAGCTGAGGGGTTGGCGCTAATTTTTGGAGTAGATCGAATACTAGATATGTTAAGAACAGTAGTTAATGTGACTGGAGATGCTACTGTAGCGACTGTGGTTGCTTCTTCAGAGGGTAAGCTTAATGAGGTAACAGAAATTGATTGTTAATTGTTTAATGAGGATATTAATATATTTTTGCTTTTTATTGTTTGCCAATGGACTCTTTGCGCAAGTTTGTGCTCCTAAAAATAGAACAGAAAAAAGGCAACTTAAGAGGATTAATAAGCTAATTTCTGAGAATTCTTATTATAATGCAATAGATGCTCTTAGTAAAGTTGAAGTTAAGCCCATATTTTTAGAGTTAAGATCAGAAATTGAATGGATTAATGCCAATTATTTTAAGTCTGAGAAATTTGCACTAGATTGTATAACGGTTTGCCCTGATAATTTTCCAAATGCATTTTATTTTCTTGGTCAAATAAACTTTTATAGAAATAATTTTATTAAAGCTAATTTGTATCTTCAAAAGGCTATTGATTTAGAAATATCTGATCCATATTATTCTGATGCAATTAGACTTTATAATAAAGCTAAGGAGATAGCAGAAATTATTAATAACCCTGTAGATTTTGAGCCCGAAGTTGTTAAACATTTGTCTACAGATAATGATGAATATTTACCAATAATTTCACCTGATCAAGAATTGTCATTTTTTACTAGAAGATCTAAGGTAAAAAGCTTAAATTCAATTACAACTAGCATAGTTGAAAATTTTATTATTAGTAAGAGGGTTGGTGAGAATTTCGAAATTGGAAAACCACTTGGTTTTCCATTTAATCAATCAAATAATGAAGGAGGAGCTTCATTGACTATAGATAATAAGATATTGTATTTTACTAAGTGTATTAGAAATAAAAAAGGATATAATAATTGTGATATTTATTATGTATATCTTTTTAATGACTCGACTTACTCTGAGATTCAAAGTTTCCCGCAATATATATCAAAAAAAGATTCATGGGAGTCTCAACCGACAGTTTCTTCAGATGGAAATACTATATTTTTTTCTAGTGACAGAAAAGGTGGTTTTGGAAAGATGGATTTGTATGAAATCAATAAAGTTAATGGAAAGTGGTCTAAACCAGTCAATTTAGGTCCGAATATTAACAGCAGTCAATCTGAGAAATCTCCATATCTTCATACTGATGGTAAAACTTTATTTTTTTCATCTACAAATTTTCCAAGTATTGGTGGTTTTGATATCTTTTATTCAAGAAAAGATAGTCTAGGGTTTTGGAATAAACCATTAAATATTGGTTATCCAATTAATACAGTATCTGATGAAATTTCACTTTTTGTAAGTACTGATGGGGAAAAGGCTTATTTCGCCTCAAACAATATTGAAGATTCTGGAGGTTGGAATATTTATTCTTTCGATTTGCATAAATCTGCAAAACCACAAAGAGTCTTATTTTTAAAAGGAGATATTTTAGGAGATAATATTAATCTAGATAATGTTGAATTAGAAATTAAAAATATTAATACAAAAGATAAATCAATAGTTAGCCTATCTTCTGGCTCATATGTAGTCGCAATACCAATAGGTGATGATGATGATGTGATTCTTACTATTAAAGAAGAGGGTATAGCTTTTAAGTCTAAATTTATTTCAAGTAAAGATACCACTTTTACCTCTCCAAAAAAATTTAGTTTTAATTTAGAATCTCTTGAAGAAGGTAGTTCTTTTAAAGTTGAAAATATTTATTTTGATACTGATTCATACCATATTAATGATATTACTAAAGAGGTCTTAATAGAGTTCTCTGAGTTCCTTAAGTTAAATAAAAAATTAATTATTGAAATTAATGGATATACAGATAATGTTGGTGATATGTTAAGTAATGAGATTTTATCAAAAAATAGAGCAAAGGCCGTAGTAGAGATATTATTGTCGAAAGGTGTTGACCGTTCAAGAGTTTCATTTAACGGATACGGTGAGAAAAAACCAATTGCAGATAATATGACCGAAAAAGGAAGAAGTAAGAATAGAAGAACAGAATTTAGAGTATTAAGTAAATAAAAAATCCTGCAAACTGCAGGATTTTTATTATTTATGACTTAACTTCTTTAATTCTAGCTTTTTTACCAGTTAATTCTCTTAAGTAGTAAATTTTAGCCCTTCTCACTCTACCTTTCTTATTTACTTCAATTTTTTCTATTAACGGAGAGTTTAATGGGAATATTCTTTCAACACCTACTGAATGAGAAATTTTTCTTACAGTAAAAGTTTCTGTTGCACCTGTGCCTTTAGTTTGTAAAACATCACCTTTAAAAAGCTGAGTTCTTTGTTTATCTCCTTCTTTAATAGTGTAGTAGACAGTTATATTGTCACCTGCCTTAAAAGATGGAAAATCTCTAGAAGGTACTAATTCATTTGCAATGGTATCTGTAATGTTCATTTTTATAAATGTTAGTTTCAAAATCGGTTTGCAATATTAAGGATATTTTTTAATACAGTATAAGATTTATATAATTTTATTCTTCTAATAAATCTGGTCTATATGCTTTAGTTTTTCTTAATGATTCTTCATCTCTCCAAGTATTGATTTTTTGTTCATTGCCAGATAGTAATATATCAGGTACTTTATGTCCGTTAAAATTTGATGGTCTTGTATAAATTGGAGGAGCAAGTAAATTATCTTGAAAAGAATCTGTCAAAGCTGATGTTTCATCTGAAATTACACCAGGAATAAGTCTAACTACTGCATCTACCAATATAGCTGCAGCTGCCTCTCCTCCAGTGAGAACATAATCTCCAATACTTATTTCTTTTGTTATATGTATATCTCTAACTCTTTGGTCAATTCCTTTGTAGTGGCCACATAAAAAAATTAAATTTTCATTAATAGATAATTTATTACATATTTTTTGATTTAATGTATGTCCATCGGGAGATAGGTAAATAATTTCATCATATTCTCTTTGACTCTTTAGTGTATTGATGCATTCGTCTATTGGTTGTATTGTCATTACCATGCCTGCTCCACCTCCATATTGGTAGTCGTCTACACTTTTTTGCTTATTAGCTGAATAATCTCTTAAATTGTGAATATGAAGTTCAACTATATTTTTTTCTTGTGCTCGATTAATAATCGAATAATTAAAAAAGTTGTTAAAAAAATCTGGAAAAATTGTAATTATGTCTATTCTCATTTTGGCAAAAAGTATTTATAGAAAGTATTATTTTAATCAATATTTATGATTAGAGTAGTATGACAAAATGTCATTTTTTTAATTTAAATACTTGTTTTTCAGTTTTTTAAAAAGTTTATCTAAATTGTTTGATTAGGGTATTTTTAAAAATTATAAAATTAATTAATACTTATTTTTTGAATCTTATTATTAGATTTTAATATATAGACTCCTTTATACAAAGTATTTAGATTTAGTGTTTTTTCAGATGAACTCACCACTAGCTTTCCATTAGTGTTATAGATTGAAATATTATCACAATTTAAAAGATTAACTGTTTTTAATTTAGAGTTGAATAAGAAATCATCCTTTTTTTCTAAATTATTTACAGTGTTAACAATAGCTTCATTAAAAGTTAGCGATGAAGAGCTGAAAAAATCTCCATTATTTTGTCCTATTGGATAGCCACCCTGTATTATCGCTGTATAAAATGTGATGTCACCAGTTCCAGGTGGAGGTGCTATCCAGTCAAAACTCCATGAACTTGATGAATTTCCTGAAGGTGTATGTGTTACAGCGTTGCTATTGTTTACGAATTGTGTTAAAGATGAATTAGTTATAGCAAAATTCCCAACTTTATTGTTCATATTATCTTCACAGGTGAATTCAAACCCATTTGTTCCAAATAAGTTACCAGATGATGATACAGTAATACTATATGTTGATCCAGGTATATACCCATTGATAGGAATATTTGTTGTTATATCTGCACCATCACCTGGTCCGGCGTCGGAGTGACAACCCATACAGTTACTTACATCTGAAGGTGATCCTGTCTTGCCTCCAGGTGAACCGGTACTGTTTGAAATAGATATTGTTGGGTATAAAGAAATTAAGAATGCAAAAGTTATACATAAAGAGGTAAGTAGTTTGTTCATTTTTTTTTTTTTTTAAATCGACATTTTACGAAAAAAATATTTGTACATTTCCAAAAAGGGTGGAATCACTTGTAAATCATGTTACAACAAATATAATAAAATTATAATTACGTATTTGTATTTACTTAGAATCAAATATTAACTTTTTGTTAATTGTCTTTCCCAATTATTTATATTTGCGAATATGAAGAATAAGAATAAAATATTAAGTAGAGAAGAGATTAGAAACAAACTTGTTAGGCTAGCTTGGCAGATATATGAGAATAATTTAGGTGAGTCTGAAATTTTTCTAGTAGGTATTAAAGGGCGTGGAGAAATAATCTGTTCTGAATTATCAATAATTTTAAATGATATATCTTCATTAAAGATTAATTTAGGGGTGATTACTTTAAATAAGGATCAGCCATCTCTTAATAAAATTTCAACCAATTTTGATAAAATTAATTGTACTAACAAAATCGTGATTTTAATTGATGATGTGCTTAACTCAGGTAAAACATTAATGTATGCAAATGCATCTTTTTTAAATATTAAACTTAAAAAATTATCTAATTTAGTATTAGTAAATAGAACACATACACGCTTTCCTGTTAAAGCTGATTATATTGGTTTTTCTCTAGCAACAACTCTTCAAGAATATATTAGTGTTGTTTTAGATGGAGTTGAGCAAGGAGTGTATTTGAGTTAATATTTCTGTCTCTGATTTATTATTTGTGTTTATAGTGAAATTAGCCTTATTATAAATATCCGATCTTTCTCTGACTTTTGATTTAACGTAAGATTTTAAATCTTTCTTTTTTATATCATTAATTAAAGGACGATTTGCAATATTTTTTTTTATTCTTTTTAAAATATTGCTTTCATCTGCATACAAATATATGCTAACTCCCTTATCGTTGATATATTTTATATTATCATTGTAACATGGTAATCCGCCTCCGCAAGCAATAATTGAATTTGGTTGTAATCTTCTTATTATTCTAGATTCAATTTTTCTAAAATATTCTTCTCCTCTTTCATTAAAAATTTCTGCTATTGAAGTTTCTTCAGATAATTCTATTTCTTTGTCAACGTCGACGAAATTAACATTCATCTGCAAAGCAAGTTGTTTACCAATAGTAGATTTTCCTACGCCCATAAAACCAATAATAAAAATCATATTATCTAGATTAATTTAATGTAAAAATAAAAGTTTTTAATTTAATCTCAATGTGTATTAAAATTTTTAAAAATTGTAACTAAAAAAAATATACTGATTAATTAAAAGTAATATATTTGCAGCCGTTTTGACTTGGTAGCTCAGTTGGTAGAGCACATCACTTTTAATGATGGGGTCCTGGGTTCGAGCCCCAGCCAGGTCACATAGAAAGAATCTCACTTAGTGAGATTTTTTTCTTTTTTGCCCAGGTGCTGAAATTGGTAGACAGGCATGATTGAGGGTCATGTATCCTAGGATGTGCGGGTTCGACTCCCGCTCTGGGCACTTATCCACCTATTCTTTTAGTTTTATATCCTTCATTGTTAAGAATAGTCATAATCTTTTCTCTAAAATTACCTTGAATAATTATTTCTTGATTTTTAACACTACCACCTACACCACAATTCTTTTTTAATATTTTACTAAGAGAAATTAAATCATTTTTAGTGCCAATGAAACCTTTTATGATAACAGCAGTTTTACCAGCTCTATGCTTATCAATATGCACATGTAATAGTTGCATATCATTTAAAATCGTCTCTTGTTCACTGTCTTCATATTCATAGTCATAATCAGGATTAGTTGAATACATTATTCCTTTTCGTTTATTTTTTTTAGCCATTTGGAGTTAATACTTTTATTGATTTTTTTAAAATAGTTATATTGATTTGCTCATTAAATATATGAGGTTCTCCATCTAGATGCACTAAATAATTATTAGAATTAATCTTCATTTTATTACATCTAATGATTTCTACAAAACTTGAATTATGAATTGATCCATTTAAAAGCTTGTACAATACAAATAGTATTTTCCATTTAGGAAACTTTTTCACAATAACAAAATCAATTAATCCGTCGTTTATTTTAGCTAAAGGAGAAATTTTAACGTTGTTGCCAAATTGACTTGAGTTAGCAAATGAAATCATATATGCGTATACTTTTTTACTAATATTTTCAAACTCTATTTGATACTCATTAGCACTGTAAAAAAATTCTTTTAAAATAATAAGTACGTAGCTTAAAAGTCCTCTTTTAATAGATTTAGAGAATAATTTTGCTATATGCGCATCAAAACCTATTCCTGCAACATTAATAAATGGTTTATTATTAACATATCCAACATCAACTAATTTTATTGATGAATCTTTAATACTAGTTAGAGCTTTTTTAATATTAGTATTAATTGCTAAATGTTTAGCAAATCCATTTCCAGAACCGCATGGTATTGTGAATAGAATTGTGTTTGAGTTCACAAGCGGTTCTAAGCATTCATTAATAGTACCATCTCCACCGATTATAACTAATAAATTTATATTCTCACACACTGCTTGTTTAGCTAAAATTTTTGCGTGACCTGAATGCTCAGTGAAATAAAGATCATAATTGTCAAATTTTTTTGAAATATAATGTTCAATTCCTATTTGTTTTCCAGTACCAGAAATTGGATTAATAATAAATCTAGTTTTCATATTTAATTTTATTATTTATCATCCTGTAGTTGTAATCTTGCTTTATTGCTTTTAATAAATTGATGTTATTAACATTAATCATGTTTGTATCAGTTAAACTCCAATCTTTATAAGAACTATAATTTTCAGTTTTACTTAAGATAATTGAATTATCTTTTATTAAACAATATTCATTCTGAATATAGTTGATTGCCCAATTATTTTCTGAAAACATTGACTTTCCAAATGAGAAAAATGGCTTATTATATCCGATTATATCTAAAACTGTAGGCATGATGTCAATTTGCTGTACCACATTACTATTTATTCCTTTAAATGAACTGTCAGGAGCATAAATAATTAATGGTATTGTATATCTACCAATTTTATTATTGTATTTGATATTAAAATTTTCTGCAGATGTATGATCAGCTGTTATTATAAAAATTGTGTTATTAAACCATTTTTTATTTTTTACATTATTAAAGAAATTTTTCATCGAAAAATCTGAATATAAAATCGTTTCTCTAATTCCAATTCTACTTTCCTCGTCAATTTCTTTTAAATAATCATTTGGTAAAGTGTATGGTGGATGAGAACTTAAGGAAAAGAAAGTACTAAAGAAAGGTTCTCCTTTTATGTTTACATTTTCTGCAAAATATTGGAAGAATGGTTTGTCATATATACCCCAGCTTTTATCAAAATCATTAATGTTATCATATTCTTCAAGTCCAAAGTAATCAGAAAATCTTGCTTTTTTGCAAAAACTGTAGAAGCCCATAGTTCCTTTGTAGCCACCATGATAAAATGATGTGTTATAATCTTGTTTATTAAGTAATGATGCAATACTTTCAAAACTATTTTGAGCATAATTAGAAGTAATAAATGGATCATCCATTAGTGATGGGATAGATGCTGTAATAGCTGGTAGTGCTTCTATGGATTTCAAGCCATTTGCATAAGCATTTGTAAATACTAGACTATGATGCATTAAACTATCTAAAAAAGGTGTACTTCCATTTCCTTTGTTGTAAAAGCCAATATATTCCTTTGAGTAACTCTCCATTATTAAGATAATTATATTTGGTTTATTATCTTTATTATCGAAAATATGAGTTGTTTTGTAAATACTATCTAGCTCAAATTTATCAAAATAGCTATAAGATATTAATTTGTTTTCATCTAAAGAATGTAAAATAGTAAATGGAGTATTTAGAATTAAAGATGTGTTTTTTGAGTTGCTTATTTCTCCAGCATTTATTGGTTTTATTGGTTTTAATTGAAAGCCACCTCTAGCTAAAATTATAAATATTAAAGTTCCAAGTAAAAGTGGCAGAATTCTTTTAAAAATATTCTTTTTTAAAGAGCTATTATACAATTGATATTTGTTATTTATTTTAAAAAGAAACCAAATTTGAACTGCAGTAAATAATGTAATTTTCCAGTATTCACTTAAATATTGTGGTATAATATTTCTTGCATCTTTTCCCAGTAAAATTAGCTCAATGAAATCAAATGTGCTTCTTTTTTGAGTAAATCTATAATATTCAATGTCAATATTATTAAAAACAATAAAAATGAAATTTAGAATATAAAATAAAGAATTTGTTAATTTTAGATATTCCTTATTGTGTCTTAATTTTGTTGGAACTAAAAGTAGAATTAAAATTGGAATATTAATATAAACTAATGCTGACAGATCAAACCGAATTCCTTCAACAAAATCAATATAAGAAAAACTTTCTAAGTTTATTCTATTATTCAAAAAGAAATAAATCCTAGTTGTAGTATATATTACAAGTAAACCTGCTAATTTCAGTAAGTAGTTGAGTAAGAATAACATCTAACAGGAACAGTTATGATCATTACAATCTTTCTTTTTATATAATCTATTAAAAAGATAATAAATCGCAATTATCAAAATTATACTTACAACTAAGTCTTGCCAGTTCATCTATTAATTTTTAACAAAGTAAAGAAAATATTAACTAGATTTGGCCACAAATATATTTAAACATGCAATTTAATAGAAAAGGATTATCAGATACTAATCTTGTTGATTTATACAAATCACTTCTTGTTCCTAGATTAATTGAGGAAAAAATGCTTATTCTTTTAAGGCAAGGTAAAATATCAAAGTGGTTTTCAGGTATTGGACAAGAAGCTATTTCAGTCGGAGTAACATCTGCACTAGATGAAGATGAATTTATTTTGCCGATGCATAGAAATCTCGGTGTTTTTACTACAAAAAATATTGAATTTAGAAGACTTTTCTCTCAATTTCAAGGAAAAGCAAATGGTTTTACAAAGGGGAGAGATAGGTCATTTCATTTTGGTTCAAAAAAAAATCATATCATTGGAATGATATCACACTTAGGACCTCAACTTGGTGTTGCTGATGGAATTGCGTTAGGAAATTTACTAAAAAAAAATAATAAGGTTACAGCTGTTTTTACTGGAGATGGTGCGACAAGTGAAGGGGATTTTCATGAAGCTTTAAATGTTGCGGCTGTTTGGGATTTACCAGTTATTTTTATAATAGAAAATAATGGGTATGGTCTTTCAACGCCAAGTTCTGAACAGTTTAGATGTAAAAATTTTGCAGATAAGGGAATTGGTTATGGAATAGAGGCTCATACGATTGATGGAAATAATATATTAGATGTCTACAATACTGTTAAAAAGATTAAAAATAAAATTTCAAAAAAAGCAAGGCCATTTATTATTGAATGTATGACTTTTAGAATGAGAGGTCATGAAGAGGCTTCCGGAACTAAATATGTTCCTGATAAATTAATGAAAAAATGGCAAAAACTAGATCCAATCAATAACTTTGAATCTTTTCTTATTGATGAGTCAATTATTAACTTAGATGATGTAAGTTTTTATAAAGAAAAAATCAAGAATGAAATTAATTTATCATGGGAACAAGCTGATAAAGAACCCTCGATAATGCCAAATGTTAATGATGAACTCAGGGATATCTTTTGTTCTTATACTTCTTTGTCAATTCCGCCTTCAGATAAAAAATCAGAGAAACGATTAGTTGATGCAATTTCAGATGGTTTAAAGCAATCAATGTTTAAACATGATAACTTAGTTTTGTTGGGTCAGGATATTGCAGAATATGGGGGGGTCTTTAAGATTACTGATGGATTTGTTAATTTATTTGGAAAAGAAAGAGTTAGAAATACACCTATATGTGAATCTGCTATTGTAAGCGCATCCCTTGGATTATCTATAAATAATTTCAAAGCTGTTATGGAAATGCAATTTGCTGACTTTGTAACTTCCGGATTTAATCCCGTTGTAAATAATTTAGCTAAAACACATTATAGATGGGGTGAGAATGTTGATGTTGTTTTAAGAATGCCAACTGGGGCTGGAGTAGGAGCAGGACCTTTTCATTCACAATCTAATGAAGCTTGGTTTACTCATACTCCAGGTTTAAAAGTTGTTTATCCTGCTTTTCCAGAAGATGCTAAGGGTTTACTTATTTCTTCTATTAATGATCCAAACCCTGTGATGTTTTTTGAACACAAGGCTCTTTACAGAAGTGTTTCTGGCTTAGTATCCGATGATTATTTTACCATTGAGCTTGGCAAAGCTAAGCTAATAAGATCTGGATGTGATGTTACTATTATTTCTTATGGGATGGGAGTTCATTGGGCTTTGGATGTGTTGAATCGAAATAATGATATTTCAGCTGATTTAATTGACTTGAGAACATTAATTCCTCTTGATGAAAATACGATTATTGAATCAGTAAAGAAAACAGGAAGAGCTATCGTTTTACATGAAGATTGCATGTTAGGTGGATTTGGAGCAGATATAGCTTCTTTAGTTTCTGATAAATGTTTTAAGTTTTTAGATGCGCCTGTAAAAAGATCTTCATCATTAGATACACCTGTACCTTTCTCTATTAATCTTGAAGATCAGTTTTTACCTAAATCTAGATTTGAGAAACAGCTTAAGGATTTGCTTAATTATTAATTTTTTTTTAATCAGATGTATATCTGAAAAAAAATACGATATTTGTTTAAGTTAAAACATTAAATTTTGAATAGAACTTACTATGAATTCAAGAGCTAAATTTATATTTGTTTATTTAATATCATTTTGTATATTATCTTCTTGTATTACAAATCGTGATTTAGAGTATATGCGATCAAATAAGGAATTAACAGTGAAAGAAGTTTATACACAAGATTATAGATTACAAAGAGGAGACTTACTATCTGTTCAAATTACTTCGGCAACTGAAGAGCAGCATGATTTCTTTAATATGGAAAGTAGTAATAATGCACAATTAATGATTCAAAATCCTTATTTATACGGTTTTCTTGTAGATGATAACGGTGATTTAGAACTTCCATCATTAGGTTTTGTTAAAGCAGTGGGATTCACTCTAAGTGAGTTAGAAAATATTATCAAGGAAATTTCTAAATCTTTTTATGAAAATCCTGTTGTTAAATTAAATATTATAAATTTTGAAATCACTATTCTTGGTGAAGTTAATAAACCGGGTACATACAAAATTGTTGACCCTAATGTAAACATCTTATATGCTTTAAGTTTATCCGGTGATATAACACAGTTTGGCAACAGAAAAAAAGTAAAAATAATTAGAAAAGAAAAAAATATTAATAGAGTTTTTTTTATTGATTTAACAAAAACAAGTGTATTAAATAATAAAGATTTTTCTCTACAAT
>JABICI010000060.1 GCA_018652335.1 Flavobacteriales bacterium | reverse complement strand
GTCAAGCTAGAACGTATTGGGATCCAAATGGTGGTCCTTACAGATCTCCATCATGGTCTCCGCTTGTATTCTGGACGCAGCCAACTGTAAGAATTGAAGGTGGTATATCTATTGCTAACTTAGATGTTTACCCTAACCCATCAGAGGGGACGTTTAATATTAGTTTTAGTTCAGAAATGATTCAAAGTATTGATATAAGAATAATGAATGTAATGGGAGAGGAGATAGTTAGTGAAAAGACAGAACAGTTTATTGGTGAGTACACAAAGAAAATCACACTAGAGAATCAATCTAAAGGAATTTACTTCTTAGAAATTAAAACTAAAAATGAAATAATTAAAAAGAAGATTATTCTACAATAGTTTTATTTACTTTAAGGTTATAAAAAAGCAATCTTTTACTTATTTTTGCAAAGTGAAAAAAACTTCTAAATATAACTGGTCTATGGTTTCTTTCTTAACTATTATTCCAATAATAGGCATAGTTGGGACATCATTTTATATGTATTACAACGGTGTAGAGCTTTATGAACCAATATTACTAATTTCACTTTGGTTTTTTACTGGTATGGGTATTACAATGGGATATCATAGATTATTTGCTCATAAATCCTACAGGACAAATACTATTTTAGAGTGGATTTTAATGATATTTGGTTCAATTGCTTTAGAAAACACAATATTGAAATGGTCCTCTGATCATAGAAGACATCATTCATTATCAGATACTGATGACGACCCATACACAATTAAAAAAGGATTTTGGCATGCCCACATTGGCTGGATATTAAAGAATACTGATCCAGAAAAAGAAAAAATATCTGGTGTTAAAGATTTAGAAAAGAAATCAGCTGTTATTTTTCAAAACAAATACTATTACCACATTGCCTTTGTAGGGGGTTTTTTAATTCCATTAGCTATAGGTTTTTACTATAACAGACCAATAGGAGGACTACTTTGGGGAACATTCCTAAGAATCACTTTAGTTCATCATGCAACATTCTTTATAAATTCATTATGTCATTACAGTGGAAAAAGAACATATGATGTTAATTCAACTTCGAGAGACTCATGGCTTGTATCCCTATTTACATTTGGTGAAGGATATCATAATTACCATCATAAATTCCCATCTGATTATAGAAACGGTATTAAATGGTATGCATACGATCCAAGTAAATGGTTAATTAAAGTATTTTCTTATTTAAAAATAACTTCAAATTTAATTATGACAAATGACTATCAAATTCTACAAAGTAGGTTTGAAGTTATATCAAATACTATCACAGAAAAAGTAAAAAAGTCAAATAAAAATTATCTGATTGCTAGAAAAATGGATTTAGAAATATTGAAAAATTCTGCAAACGATTTAATATCTAAAATAAAAAATCTTGAATTACCAAAGAATAAAATAAATGCTCAAATAAATAGTGAATCAGTAATAAATTATAAGAAAAAGATGATTAAAGTATTAGCCGACTTAGATTCAATCTCCAAGAGTTTGTCATATAGTTAGTAGCAAAACTTATTTATAGTCAGAATGTTGTTCTATAGCATGACTAATCATTTCAGTAATATCAGTAACAGATTGCTTATCATAATCAATAATTAGGGGTTCTTTAATATTAATTCTTTGCTTAACTCCCTTCTTTTTAAGTTTTAAACCTGTCTTGTCAAAAGATCTTCTAAATCCATCTATAGTAATTGGAACAACTATTGGTTTATGTTCTTTTATCATAAAGGCTGTACCTTTTCTAATGGGTGCCCAAGCTTTAGTAGTACCTTGAGGAAAGGTAATTAACCAACCATCGCTAAGAGCTAGTTTTATATTATTTAGATCTGTATTGTCAATGGGTCTGTTGATACTCTCTCCCTTGCTTCTCCAGGTTCTTGAAATTGATACGGAGCCTGTATATTGAAGAATTTTAGGAATAATTCCTGCTCTCATTGTTTCCTTTGCAGCAAGAAAATAGATGTTTCTTTTTTGATTAAATAGATAAAAGAAATTTTTAATACTATTATCTCTACCATTTAAACTAGCATTAAAGACATGAATCATGGCAGTAACGTCAGAAAAATATGTTTGATGGTTAGAAATAAATAGAACATTTGATTTAGGCAAATTAGCTAAGATTTCGGCACCATTAATTTCTAAATAATTAATCCCTCTAAATCTTCTGTGTGATATTATGCCAATTATTATAATTAAGAGACGCTTAATTATCTGAAAATTCCCAAACGGATCTCTTTTAAATATTCTCATATTGCAAATGTAATCAACAAAAAATAAATCGTTAATTTTGCAATACATTAACTTAAAAATTAAAAAAGCAGATGTTTTCTGATAGAGAATATAATAGAATAATTGAAATGGCATGGGAAGATAGAACCCCCTTCGAAGCCATCAAATATCAGTTTGATATAAGTGAACATGAAGTAATAAAGATCATGAGAAATGAACTCAAGCGTTCAAGTTTTAATTTATGGAGAAAAAGAGTTAATAGTGGAGTGAGTAGTAAGCATCTTAAAAAAAGAAGCGATGAAATTTCTAGATTTAAATGTAGTAGACAAAGCCATATTTCATCAAACAAAATATCAAAGAGATAAAAGAAAAATGAATTATTATAATTGTTTGTTTTTATTATATTTGAAATAAAAAAATATGGAAAACTTATCAACACTAGCTCAAGTCATTTTATCAATCTCTGTAACCATTGTTTGGGTATTTAGGCGTGACAATATCACTCTAGAATTTAAGCAATATGAACTTTCAAGTTTAACAGAAAATATAGTAGGGGCATTGAAAATATCACTAGCTACAGTTTTAATACTAGGAATATGGTACAGTGAACTTTTAATTATTTCATCTCTTTGCATGGCATTTCTAATGATTTGTGCACAGTATTTTCATTTTAAAGTAAGTAATCCCTTTTCAAAAAAGGTGCCATCTCTTTTACTTTTGATTTTATCTTTGTTTATTGCCGCTACTAATTCTGGCATATTATAGAAAATGGATATAGATTATGCAATTATATATTTTTCTGCATTATCTTTTCTTTTTTACGGTATAAGTTCTTTTTATTCCAGACGTTTAATTTCTGAATATGAAAGATGGGGATATAATAAACTAAGAATAATTATAGCTATTCTACAAATTTTAGCAAGTTTTGGATTAATTATTGGTGCATATTATCTTCCTTTTCTTCTATCAATTGTTTCTTTCTCTCTAACAATAATGATGTTAGTTGCAGTCTTCGCTAGAATTAAAATAAAAGATTCAATTGCAAATACAATGCCTGCAATTCTTTATGTGATAATTAATAGTATTATTTTCTACCATTCAATCTTTTAATTTTATATTGTGTTATTATGCTCTACATAGTAATATAATTATAAAATATTAATATTGTAAGATGAAAAATATCATTATATTACTATTATTATCATCATCCTCAATGCTTTATGCATCATTTCCAGTAGAGAATACTTCAACATTTCATCATGATACTGTCAAAAATAGTAATGATACTGTTAAATCAGAAAGTTTAGTAGATTATCATACAAGGTTACAAAATAGTGGATTTGACAT
>JABICI010000001.1 GCA_018652335.1 Flavobacteriales bacterium | reverse complement strand
TCAATTTGTTTTGATGATAATACTAATTTACCATGTACATCAACAATATCTACACTAGAATAATTTCCATTAATAATTAATTTATTCTGAACTGGATTAGGGTAAATTGATAATGTATTATCAATATTGTTTATGCCAGCAACAACCACAGAGCCAGTTTTAAATGCTCCTCCATCCTCACTAGAAAATTGTCCCCCTGAAGCAAGAGTTGTTCCGTTCGCATCAGTAACAGTAAATGAGCCTGCTCCATAACCAGCATCAATTCCATCTCCATATGAATCATAGATTGTAAACGTATGGCATGTTAATTCATTTAAAGTAAAAGTTTCAGGTGTTTGCGCTGTTATTCCAGCTGCTGTTAAATTGTTGTATGGTCCGCCAGATCCAACAACAGCTCCATTATCATCTTTAATATCCCATGTTGTTTCAGAACCATAAGCATCTGTGTTTATTTGAACAGTCACTTCTACATCTGTATTTTGAGTAGCCATTTCAACATAAAATGACATTGATGGGTTATTAGACGGATCTGCATCTACCACACCGTTAGGAGTATGTACAGTCATTGTAACCGCATCATTTGCATTTAATCCTGTTAAGGGAGTAATACTAATCATGTCAGTTGCATAAGTTGTTAAGTTTCCTGACCATGGAGTTGTTGAAACAAGAGAGCCGTTTACTTCAACATCAACACTTACAGATGTTAATGGAACTAAACCATAATTTTGAATCATAACCTCAGGTGTTAAATCGCCTTCACAAGTTAATGTTTCTCCAGAATAATCAAATGTTCTAGCGTCATTGTCATTTGATGCAGGAGGTGGGCAATTTACTAGGCTGTATGGTGATGAATTTTGTCCAGCTTCAGTTACTATTCTATCAGAGCATATTTTGTATACTGTTGGCCAGTAACCAATTTCGTAATCGCCAGTTACAGCATCATTATTCATAGTTCCGTCAGTGCAGATAATTGGGTAAGGTGTTCCTGTAATCCAATCTCCTTGAGTATTTCCTCCAACACCTCCAAGGTTTCCTACAGTATTTTCATCTCCTTCGATAAAGAAAACCATAACATCATCTGTAGTGTTTGCGTTAACATTTGGCATTCCTGCAGGGCCGTGGTTCATGTATAAATCTTCCAAAGCGCCAGAAATATGGTAAGACCAACAAGGGCCACACCATACAGCAGAAAAGTCAATAAATACAGTGTATCCATTATCCAAGTAAGTGTATAAGTTATGTGATGTTCCATTTAAATCTGTTAAAGTCCAATCAGGAGCTACAGAGCCATCAGCTAGTTGAGCCTTAGTGTTGTTAAATGTAAAGATTGCAACACATAGCAAAAGTAATATTTTTTTCATGTTTAAGTATTTAATTAGTTACCCTGCAAATATAATAATTAATTATCAAATTACTAGGTTACCAGCATAAAATTGATAAGTAAAATTTTTTTTGACATGTATTTTTGTAATTTATTTAATGCAATAATAACACAATAATACGTAATATATTTAAGTTTTATCACTGATAAAACATAGAAAATGTAACTATCAATATAAATGCTCGTATTTTCATATAATAAATAAATTAATTATATTTGCACACTATGAAAGTTATAATTAACATATTAACTCTACTATTTTGCATGCAATTTGCATTTGGACAAAGCTTAGTTATTACTGGAGATATGTATTTTACTGGAGATCCAATTAACGAAATATCTCATCATTTAGATGTTAAAAATACTGCTAACAAGGGTATAACTGTAGTATGTCAGAAAACTATTTTGAGTTCACCTGTGAATTTGCCAACTTGGGCCGGTGCATATTACTGTTTTGCTGGAAATTGCTACTCTTCATCTTCAACATCTCCTAGTTCCGCCGCGCTATTGGGTTCAGGACAAACTTTTTCTTACGCTAATAACGATTTAGAGGCTTTTTCAGGATACTATAATCCAGCTGAAACACCTGGCATTACAACTGTCGTATATTGTTTTTATGATCAAATGAATCCAAATGATCAAACGTGTGTTACTGTTACATATGACATAACTTCTGCAACAAATATAGAAGATCAAAAATTCATTAGTGATTTTTACCCAAATCCTGCAACCAATATTTTACATTTTGAATATTACTCTTCAGAACCTTCTGTTTTAAATTTAATTGATGTATTAGGTAACACTGTAAAAACAATTGATTTATCTACAAACAATAATAAAGTAGATATTTCAGATCTTTCAAAAGGAATGTATTTTGGCAATGTTGTTAAAAACAAAAGCATCATCTCAACTAAAAAATTAATAGTTAAATAAATAGATAATAGATTCTAAAAATCTAGCCTTACAATTAAATTGTAGGGCTTTCTTTTTTAATATTGCTACATCATTACAAATGACTAGATTTGCTTACATAAACAAATAAAAAATAAAATAGGTGATTACGCATATAAATGGAAAATTAATTGAGAAAACTCCAACGTACGTTGTTGTAGATGTAAACGGGATAGGTTACAAGATAAAAATATCTTTACAAACCTTTTCTGCAATAAATAGTGAGGCATGTAAATTATTTACTCATCTTTCTGTTAAAGAAGATTCGCATACCCTTTATGGTTTCTATGTTGAAAGTGAGCGTTATTTATTTAGAAATTTGATTTCTGTATCTGGAGTTGGTCCGAGCACAGCACAACTTATTCTTTCTACCTATTCAACTCAAGAGATTATACATCATATTACAACTGCTGATGTAAAAGCAATTCAAAGTGTTAAAGGAATAGGCGGGAAGACAGCCCAACGTATTATAATTGATTTAAAAGATAAGGTTGCTAAAGGAATGCCTACTTCTGATTTATTGTTTGACAATATAGACAATACAATTAAATCTGAAGCGTTATCAGCATTACTTGCATTAGGGTTTGCCAAAAAAGGTGCAGAATCTAAAATAGATAAAGTACTTAAAAATAATCCTGATATTGGTAGTGTTGAGGAATTAGTTAAAACTGCATTAAGTCAGATGTAACTCTTTTAGAATTGAGAAAAGCATTTTTTTATAAAATATCATTTTTAGTTATATCACTTTTATTAAGTGTAAACTCACTGGCTCAATCTTTAACAGAGCTTGACTTATCTTTTCCATTTTCTAATAAAGAGTTTGGTGGATTATTCATGAACTATCCTTCTAATTATACTTCAAATTTCATTTTTGACTCTAGTACGAATACATACATTTTAAAAGAAAGTGTTGGTTCAATTGATTTAAAAGGATTAAAAATCCTAAGCTTTGACGAATATCAAGAGTACGAACAAAACAAGTTAGTTTATGATTATTGGAAACTCCAATCAAAACAACGTACTGGTAATCAGACATCAGCTCTTGGACTACCAAAGCTTTATGTGCCAGGAAAATCATTTGACAGGGTATTTGGAGGAAATGCTGTAGATATTCGCCCTCAAGGTTCGGCAGAATTAATATTTGGCTTAAAAATCAATAGTATTGATAATCCGTCTTTGCCAGAAGAACAGAGAAAGACAACATCATTTGATTTCAAAGAAAAAATTCAAATGAATGTAATCGGTAAAATTGGTAGTAAACTGAAAGTTACTGCAAATTTTAATACAGAAACTACATTTGAATTTGAGAATCAGATGAAAGTTGAGTATACGGGAATGGAAGATGAGATTTTAAAGAAAATAGAAATTGGAAATGTAAGCTTGCCTTTGAATGGGACTCTAATAACAGGAAGTCAGTCTCTTTTTGGTCTTAAAACCCAGATGCAATTTGGTAGAACAACAATTACAAGTATATTATCGCAACAAAAAAGTACAAAATCAGAAATTGAGGTAAGTGGAGGCGCACAAACATCTGAATTTGATGTTTATGCCGATCAATATGAATCCAACAAACATTATTTTTTAGCGCACTATTTTAAGGATCAATATGATAACGCACTTTCTAACTTACCTTTTATTAATTCTTCAATTAATATAACTAAAATAGAGGTCTGGGTTACTAATAAAACAGGTACAACAAATGATACTAGAAATATTGCAGCTTTCTTAGATTTAGCTGAAACAGGTCCTAATATTTTTAATTCCTCATTTACAAACTCTAATAATGGAGTTTTTCCAGATAATAATGCAGCTAATGATTTATACACACAACTAAGCACCACATACTCTGATATTAGAAATATAAATAATATCAATTCTATTTTACAAGCTACTTCATTGTCAAATGGTGTTGATTTTGAAAAACTTGAAAGAGCTAGAAAATTATCTTCAACAGAATTTTCATTTAACAGTCAGTTAGGATATATATCGTTAAATCAAGCATTAAATAATGACGAGGTATTAGCAGTTGCATTTCAATATACAGTTGGTAGCGAAACTTATCAAGTTGGTGAATTAAGCACAACAGGCCCCTCTGCACCTGATGGATTAATTTTAAAATTGTTAAAAGGAACAAATTTTGTCCCATCATTACCAAATTGGGATTTAATGATGAAGAATATTTATGCAATAGGTGCCTACCAAATGAGCAGAGATGGCTTTATATTAGATGTTGTATACGAAAATACAGAAGAATCGGGAGCAGTTACAAATTATCTAAGTGAAGAAACAGAAGAGAATATAAATGGAGTTCCTTTAATAAAGTTATTAAACTTAGATAGGCTCAATCAGCAAATGGAAGTGCAATCGGATGGTGTTTTTGATTTTATTGAAGGAATTACAGCCAAATCTTCAAATGGAAGAATTATATTTCCTGTAAGAGAGCCCTTCGGGAATTTTCTATCCAGTAATTTTTCTGACCCTTCAATAGCTGCAAAATATTCATATCAAATTTTGTACGATTCAACCCTTACACTAGCACAACAGTTTCCAGAGAAGAATAAATTTAGATTAAAAGGTACATATGAATCCTCCTCAGGTGCAGAAATTAGATTAAATGCCATGAATGTACCAGAGGGTTCAGTAACAGTTACAGCAGGTTCCCAAAAATTAGTTGAAGATCAGGATTATACGGTTGATTATATGCTTGGAAGGGTAACAATTATAAATGACGGAATTCTTAGTTCAGGTGTGCCAATTAAAATTTCATTAGAAAACAATTCTATGTTTGGTATCCAAAATAAAACTTTATTGGGTGTCCACGCAGACTATGAAATTAACAAAGACTTTTTAATTGGAGCAACAGTACTGAGATTATCAGAGCGACCTTACACTCAAAAAATTAATTCCGGTCAAGAGCCAATATCAAATACAATTTGGGGACTAGATGCGAATTATCAAACTGAAGTTCCGTGGTTAACAAAAATGATTGATAAGCTTCCCTTTATTGAAACAAAAGAAAAATCAAAATTTATAGCAACTGGAGAGTTTGCTCATTTAATTCCTGGACATCATAATGCTGTTGGTGATGATGGTGTTTCATATATTGATGATTTTGAATCTAGCAGATCTTCTATAGATATTAAAAACACAAGTGCATGGAAGCTATCAAGTATTCCGCAAGGGCAAACAGATATATTTCAGAATTCAAATGAGGATAATGACTTAATTTTAGGATTTAAACGGGCTAAGTTAAGTTGGTATACAATTGACCCAATGTTTTTTAGAAATACTTCCATTACACCTCCTAATATTAATCAGACTTTAAGTTTAGCGAATGGAAATACTATTGCACAGAAATCATATCATTACACAAGAGAGATATTAGAAACTGAGGTTTTTCCTAACAAAGATCCAAACTTAGGAAGTCAAATTACAAACTTAGCAATACTAGATTTAGCATATTACCCAGAAGAAAGAGGGCCCTACAATTATACTGTTAATGGAATTGGAGCTGATGGTAAATTATTAAATCCTAAATCTAATTGGTCAGGTATGATGCGTAGGTTAGAAACAAATGATTTCGAAGCCGCTAATATTGAATTTGTTGAGTTTTGGATGATGGATCCATTTAATGGTGAGGATGGTTTAGCAAATCACTCTGGTGGAAACATGTATATTAACTTAGGTAATGTTTCTGAAGATGTTTTAAAAGATGGCTATAAAAGTTTTGAGAATGGGTTGCCAATATCGTCAACTCCTGAAGATGTTGATACCACAGCTTGGGGACTAGTTCCAACAAATTTCTCTATCGTTGATGCGTTTGATAATGACCCGACATCTAGACAATTTCAAGATGTTGGTTTAGATGGATTAAGAACTGTAGATGAACGAACTTTCTTTGATTCAATATATTTACAACAGTTAATATCAGCATATGGATCTTCATCAATTATTTATGAATCAGCTTTTAAAGATCCATCTTCTGACAATTTTCATTACTTTAGAGGTAGTGATTTTGACAGTCAATCTACTCCAATTTTAGAGAGATATAAAAATATCAATAATATGGACGGTAACTCTGTAACATCTGATAATTCACCAGAAAGCTATCCTACAGCCTCATCTTCACGACCAAATTCAGAAGATTTAAATGGAGATAATACATTAAGTGAAACAGAGAGCTATTTTCAATATAAGATTGAATTGAGTCCTGATAGAATGATTGTTGGTGAAAATTATATTTCTGATGTTTTAGAAACCTCAGTATCTACAGAAAATGGTGCCAAAAGAGATATAAAATGGTACCAATTTAGAATACCTGTTTATCAACCAGATAAGGCTGTTGGAGGTATTAGAGATTTTAAATCAATTAGATTTATGAGGCTTGCTCTTAATAACTTTAGTGAACCTATTATTTGCAGATTTGCAACTTTTGAATTAGTAAGAGGAGAATGGAGACGTTATAACTTTTCTTTAGAAGATCCAGGAGAGTATGTGCCTGTAGATGATCAAGATGCAACAATATTTGATGTTTCGGCAGTAAATATTGAAGAAAATGGAAATAGAAATCCAATAAAATATGTACTTCCGCCTGGAATTGAGCAAGAATTGGATAATACGACAACAAGTCAAAGGCAACAAAATGAGCAATCGTTAGTTTTGAGAGTTTGTGATTTAAAAGATGGTGATTCTAGAGCTACTTATAAAACTTCTGATCTTGATTTAAGAACATATAAGAGAATGAAAATGTTTGTTCATGCTGAAGGAGAATTAGACGACTTAAAGGATGGTGATTTGTCATGCTTTATAAGGTTAGGTACAGATTTTACTTCAAATTATTATGAGTATGAGATTTCTCTGTCAGCTACAGCTCATGGTGCATCTAGTGCAAATGACATTTGGCCGTCTGAGAATGAAATAGATATTGCCTTTGATATCTTTTTGTCTGCAAAGCAAGAAAGAAATAATGATAATCTAGATATATCTACACCATACATTAGATACGTTAGTGGAGGTAAAGTAACAGTAGTAGGGAACCCTAATCTTGCTCAAGTAAAAACGATTATGTTAGGTGTCCGGAATCCAAAAAAGAAGTTTGTAGGAGATACAGATGATGGATTGTCAAAGTGTGGTCAAATTTGGGTAAATGAATTGAGAATTACAGAATTTGATGAGCAAGGCGGTTTTGCTGCAAATAGTCGTGTTACAGCGAGATTAGCTGATTTTGGAAATGTCACATTATCAGGAAACTTAAGTACTATCGGTTTTGGAAGTATTGAAAAAAAGGTAAATGAAAGACAAAAATATAATGCTTACCAATATGATTTTTCTTCTACATTTAATTTAGGAAAATTTTTCCCAAATGATTTTGGATTAAAAGTTCCAATGTATGTTGGAAGATCTCAGGCAGTTAAAAATCCTCAATATAATCCTTTGGATCCAGATATTCTACTTAGTTCATCATTACAATCATTATCAAGCAAATCCGAAAAAGATTCGTTAAAAAATATAACACAAGATTTTGTTGAAAGGAAGAGTATAAATTTTTCAAATGTTAGAAAAACAAAAGTTCAGAAAAAAGGTGAAAAACTCAAAAAACAAAGATTGTATGATGCTGAAAATTTCACCATATCTTATTCAAAAAATGAAACTAATATTAGAAACATAAATACAGAATATAGCAGAACTGTTAATTATAGAGGAGCTTTCACTTATAATTATAATACAAAGCCAAAAAATGTAAAACCTTTTTCTAAAGTGAAATTTCCAAAATCACCTTATTTTAGACTGATTAAAGACTTTAATTTTAACACTATGCCAAAATCATTTTCTTTCAGAACAGATTTTGATAGATTTTACAACGAGAAAAAAATTAGAAATATCAGTAATTCTAATATGCTTATTTTCCCAACTTATAATAAATTCTTTAGATGGAATAGGTCGTATGATGTTAAGTATGATCTTATGAGATCATTAAAACTTGATTTTTCTGTAAATCAAATTGCTAATATTGATGAGCCTGAAGGTAAAATAGATAAATCAGATCCTTTGTATAGTAATAAAATGGACACTATTTGGAATAATGTGTGGAATTTTGGTAGAGTTACACAATACAATCATACATTTAGTATGAATTATCAAGTTCCATTAAATAAAATTCCAATTGTAAATTTCATCTCGCTTAATACTCGTTATAATTCAAGCTATAGCTGGACCGCATCTTCTCCAGCAGTTTCTTATTTAGGGAATACTATACAAAATTCAAATTCAAAACAGTATAATGGTCAAGTTAATCTTACTACACTTTATAATAAAGTTCCTTACTTCAAAAGAATAAACCAAGGAAGTAATAGAAGAGCAAGGGGTAGAAATGCAGTAAGAAATAGACAAGAACAAGAAGAGAATAGCGATAAAAAGAGTGAATTTAATTTTATAAAACATGCTACACGTTTTATGTTGGGTATAAAAAATGTTTCTATTAATTTTTCTCAAAGTCAAGGAACTTTATTGCCAGGATATATTTATCAATCAAAAGCATTTGGACAGGATTGGGAGCAATTATCACCTGGACTACCATTTGCATTTGGTAGCCAAAAAGATATCAGAAGTGTTGCAAGTAATAATGGTTGGATTTCAAGAGATCCTTCATTAAACACTATGTATAAAACCAATTCATCTGATAATTTAACTTTAAGAAGTACTATCGAACCAATCAAGCAATTTAGGATTGAACTAACAGCAAATAAAACTACATCAAACAATTATACTGAATATTATAGGTGGGATGATAATTTTGAAGGTTTTAATTCCTTTAGTCCAACAGAATCTGGAAGTTTTAGTATCTCTTTTATTTCTTGGAAAACAGCATTTAGATTTGATAATGTCGATAATGAATCTAAAACTTTTAACGACTTTAGAAATTATAGAATTATTATTGCGAAACAATTGGCTACAAATAATCCAAATTTTAATGGAGGGATTGATCCCGTTACAGGCTTTCCAACTGAATATATTACTTACAATGGAGATACAGTTCCTACTTTGATAGGTGGATATGGTGCAACATCTCAAGAGGTAATGATTCCTGCTTTTCTTGCTGCGTATAGTGGTAAAGACCCTGCAAACTCAAAGCTATCTGCCTTTCCATCTATTCCCCTTCCTAATTGGAGAATTAATTATGATGGATTCGTTAAAATACCTTACATTAAAAAGAGATTTAAACAGTTTAGTTTAAGCCACGCCTATAGATCAACTTATTCAGTTGGTTCATATCAGACCAATCTTAATTATGAAAATGGTGACGAAATAAATATTAATAATATGAGTTATCATGTTAATCGTGAAATTTCTCAAGTCACTATAAATGAGCAATTCAGCCCGCTTTTTAAGCTAGATATGACTTGGAAAAGTAGTCTTTTGACAAAGGTAGAGTTTAAAAAATCAAGAGTTCTAGCATTATCACTTGCAAATAATCAATTGACTGAATCAGTATCAAATGAATATGTGTTAGGCGTAGGTTATAGAATTCAAGATGTTGAATTTAGATTATTTTCTGGAGGTGGTGGTAGAAAAATATCAAGCGATTTAGATCTTAAATTAGATTTTAATTTAATTAATAACAAAACAGTAATAAGAAAAGTAATTGAGGATTTAGAGCAAATAACGATGGGGCAGCAAGTAATTAAGATCAAATTTTCTGCAGATTATGTTATTAATCAAAGATTAAATATTAAAGCTTTCTATGATAGAGCAATAACTAATCCCTTTATTTCTACAACATTTCCAAGTTCTATTTCAAATATTGGATTTAGTTTAAGATTTACCTTGGCAGGATAATTTTGTCGAACAATAAAAAAATGTATTTTTGAAAAAAAATATTAAATGAATTTACCAGAAGAATTAAAATATACTAAAGACCATGAATGGGTAAGGATAGAAGGAGACATTGCATTCATTGGTATAACAGAATTTGCTCAAAGTGAGTTAGGAGATATAGTTTTTGTTGATGTAGATACTAACGGTGAAGATTTAGATAAAGAAGAGGTTTTTGGTTCTATTGAAGCAGTAAAGACTGTCTCTGATTTGTTTATGCCAGTAAGCGGAAAAGTAATTTCTTTTAATGAGCAGTTAGAACAGGAGCCAGAATTGATTAATTCAGACCCCTATGGTAATGGATGGATTATCAAAATTTCTATTTCAGATGTAACTGATTTTGATTCCTTGTTAAATAGTGCTAGTTATAAAGATTTGGTAGATTAAAAATAATATATGGAACCAAAGAAAAACCCAAAAATAAGTTTAGAAAAGAAAAAAGGACTCTTTTTTCAGATAGGATTAATAATTACCCTGCTTGCCATATTTGGAGCTTTTGAGTGGAAAAGCTATGATAAAGTCGCATACAACTTGGGCCAATTGAGTCTTGATGATCTTGAGGAAGAAATTATCCCTATAACCCAGCAGGAAGTAAACCCGCCACCGCCACCACCACCGCCACCCGAAGTAATTGAAATTGTTGAGGATGAAGTTGAAATAGAGGATGAGGTTGAGATAGAAGATACTGAATCAGATGAAGATGAGATGATTGAAATTGAAGAGGAGTCTGATGATGAATTCTTTATGGTTGTGGAAAATATGCCAGAATTTCCAGGAGGGGATCTAGGGCTTATGAAATATATTCAAAAAAATGTAAAATACCCTCCAATCGCTAAGGAATATAATATTACAGGTAAAGTTTATGTTAGTTTTATTGTAGATAAATCAGGAGCTGTTACTAACGTTAAAGTTGTAAGAGGTGTTGACAAAAATCTTGATGCAGAGGCTGTCAGAGTTGTTAAATCATTACCAAAATATAAGGCAGGAAAGCAAAGAGGGAAACCTGTTAGAGTCATGTTTACAATTCCAATTAATTTTACACTTAGTTAATATTGGAATTGCTAAAAAATTTTAGCTCCCGCACATGTCTTCTGGACGAACCCATAGATCAAATTCTTCTGCAGTAAGATAACCTGATTTAATACTTTCTTCTTTTAATGTTGTACCATTTGTATGAGCGTTCTTTGCAATTTCTGCTGATTTCTCATATCCAATTTTAGTGTTTAATGCGGTAACTAGCATTAGTGAATTGTCAAGATTTTTTTTCAAATTCGCATGATTTGGCTTAATTCCGATTATACAATTATCATTAAATGAAAAACATGAATCTGCAAGAAGTCTAGCTGATTGAAGGAAGTTGTAAGCCATTACAGGCTTAAATACATTTAACTCATATTGTCCTTGCATTCCTGCTACACTAATAGTTGCATCATTTCCAATTACTTGCGCGCATACCATTGTTAGAGCTTCACACTGAGTAGGATTAACTTTTCCTGGCATAATAGATGATCCTGGTTCATTTGATGGGATTATAATTTCTCCAATTCCACTTCTTGGTCCAGATGCTAACATCCGTATATCATTAGCAATTTTGTTTAATGAAACTGCTAATTGTCTAAGTGCACCATGTGATTCAACAATTGCATCATGAGCTGCTAATGCTTCAAATTTATTATTAGCAGTTACAAAAGGAAGTTGTGTAAACTCTGCAATATATTTTGCGACTAATTTTGAATATCCTTTAGGTGTATTTATTCCTGTTCCAACTGCAGTTCCACCAAGTGCTAATTCTGACAAGTGATTAAGAGAATTATTTAACGATTTTATTCCAAAATTTAATTGAGCTTCATAGCCCGAAAACACTTGACCTAATTTGAGAGGTGTTGCGTCCATTAAATGTGTTCTTCCAATTTTAACTATCCCCATAAAATCTCTTGCTTTTGAGCCTAGCTCTTTGCTTAAGTTAATTATTGAAGGAATTGTTTTTTCTTGAAGTATTTTATAGCATGCAATATGCATTCCTGTTGGAAATGTATCATTTGAGCTTTGCGACTTATTTACATCGTCATTTGGATGAATAAACTTTTTTTCATCTGATAATGACCCTCCATTTATTACATGACCCCGATTTGCTATTACTTCATTAACATTCATATTGCTTTGAGTTCCACTACCTGTTTGCCAAATAACTAAAGGAAACTGTTCATCATGAATTCCGCTAATAATCTCATCACATACCTTTGAAATTAGATCTTTCTTATCTTTTGATATAGTTCCTAGGTCAAAGTTTGTATAAGCTGCAGCTTTTTTTAAATATGCAAATCCATAAATTATTTCTAAAGGCATAGACGAAGTATCTCCAATTTTAAAATTATTGATGCTACGTTGAGTTTGCGCTCCCCAATATTTATCTGCAGGAACTTTTACTTCTCCCATTGTATCTTTTTCTATTCTATATTTCATCTTAAATTCTTTTGATATTCTTATTTCTTATTGTTTCTTTGTGTAAAATTACTAATTATGAAATTTATAGGCTTTTTAATATTTGTTTTTGTTTTCTTAATGGCATTTTGGTGTCTGCTTTTCTTAGGTGGAGTAGTTCCTTATTTTATTTATGTCTGGCTTAGAGAGGGGAAATTAGATAAAGATCAAATTCCTAATTAAAAATTTCTAGTACTCTTTCAGCTGGTCTATCATTCACTCCTAAATTCTTATTTATTACAATAGGTCTCTCTAAAATTATTGGATTCTCAATTGTTAATGTTATTATTTCGTTCTCTGTAAATTCTATTTTAGGATAATTCTCTTTGCATACTTTTTCGTTTTATTGTACAATATTATATGTATTTAATTTAAAAACTTTTAAAATTAATTCTTAATTCGTTGTGTAAGATATTCAATTACTTTAATTTTCATTTTTTCTAAAATTAGTTCAAGTGCTCCTTTACTTTTACTGCAATTAGTGTTGTGATAGATTTTTATTTTACTCATGTCCAAATTCCATTAGATATGATTTTATGAATGGATTTATTTCCCCATTAAGAACAGCGTCAGGGTTTGAGCTTTCGTAGCTTGTTCTTAAATCCTTAACCATTTTATAAGGGTGTAATACATAGTTTCTTATTTGAGAGCCCCATTCTATCTTTTTCTTTTCGCCATTTAGTTTATTTTTTTCTTCTTGAATCTTTCGTATTTCTAATTCATAAAGTTGAGATTTTAATAATTGTATTGCTTTTGCCTTATTTTCTAATTGTGACCTTGATTCTGAATTTTCTATTGTAATACCTGTTGGCTCGTGCTTTAGTCTTACTGCTGATTCAGTTTTATTTACCCCTTGTCCACCAGCTCCACTTGCTCTGAAAGTATCCCAGCTAATTTCTGAGGGATCAATAACTATTTGTATTGTATCATCTGCTAAAGGGTAAACAAATACAGATGCAAAAGATGTGTGTCTCTTAGCATTTGAATCAAAAGGAGATATTCTAACTAGTCTATGTACTCCACTCTCCCCTTTGAGATGTCCAAAGGAAAATTCGCCCTCAAATTCAAGTGTAACTGATTTAATTCCAACAGGTTCAGCTTTTTGGATATCTAATGTTTTTATTTTGTATTGATTTTTCTCTCCCCACATAAGGTACATGCGCATTATCATTTCTGCCCAGTCTTGACTTTCAGTCCCGCCTGCTCCAGGAGTTATTACCATTACTGCAGATAAGTTATCTTCTTCAGCACTTAACATATTCTTAAATTCAAGATCTTCTACTGATAATCTTGTAATGCTAAGCTGACTTTCAAGTTCACTTATATCTGCTTCCAACTCAATTAAAACTTCTAGATCTCCTATGTTTTTTTCAATGATTTCAAAAGATGTTACCCAGAGCTTTAAAGCACTAATATTTTTTAATATTTTTTGTGCTTTGATTGGATTTTCCCAAAATTTTTCAGATTGAGTAATTTCTTCTAATTTCATGATTTTAGTTTTTTTAATATCTATATCAAGAAATTTTGATAATTCATTTTTTCTTTTCGAAAGATTTTTTAGGTGATCTTTTGTTAACATTTTACAAAAATAATTATTCTTTTAATTCTCTAAGTTTTTCCCAAACTAAGTGACTTTCATATCCTTTCCCTATTAAATAGATTGCTATCTTTTTCTTCTTGTCATAGAATTTTAATGAGTTTATTGACTGTTTTTTTTTATTAAATTGAGTATCTAATTCTTTAATATAATCAATATCATTAATTTCATTTAAGGAGCTCATTATTGTTGTGGGATTTATGTTTTTTCTTTTTAATTCATTCATGATTTTCAACTTACCCCATTTTTTTATTCTAAATTTTCCTCTGCAAAATGATTTGGAATATCTTTTGTCATTTATAAAATCTTCTTGTATAAGTATATTTAAAATTTTGTTTTGATTTTTATTGGTTATCCGCCATGATTTCATTTTAGTTAATATATCTGTACTACATCTTTCCTGAATTGCGCAATAATTTTTTAATTGTTCAATTAAAATTTTTATGTCATAATTACTTTTATCAACCATAAATCAAATGTAGGGTTTATGTTTTTAAATAGTACTTTTGTATCTGTGAAAAATAGACACACTATTACGCTTCTTTTCTTAGCCAATATAATATCTGGTTTTGCCCAAGGTATCAGTATGGTAGCTATTCCTTGGTATTTTGTTAAGGTAATTGATAATGCAGGATATTTTGCAAATTCTTATCTACTAATAACTTTTCTCACACTTTTTTGGGGGATATATGCTGGAACACTTGTAGATAGATATTCAAGAAAAAAACTTTTTATAATTATTAATTTAATTTGTGGTATATTAATTGGTATTATAGCATATATTGGTTTTTATACTGGCAGCCTAAATGATATTTTAGTAGTATTTGTATTTGGAGTAACTATTTTTAACTATAACATACATTATCCAAACTTATATGCTTTTGGTCAGGAAATTACAGAGCCAAAATTCTATGGAAAGCTTAACTCTTATATTGAAGTTCAAGGGCAGGTAACTTCAGTTTTAGCTGGTGCATTTGCTGCAATTTTACTTACTGGTACATCAAACAATAATTTGGAAATAGCAGGGGTTTCAATTTATATTCCATTTAATATTAAAGCATGGGAGATATATGAAATTTTTTTAATGGATGCTATAACTTATTTGTTAGTGATTTTTATTTTTCTTTTAATGAGGTATACTCCAATTTTAAATGAAAATGTTAATACCGATAGGTTATTAAGCAGATTAAAAGGAGGATTTGATTATTTATCTAACCACTTTAATATTTTTATTTTTGGATTAGCATCTTATATGTTGTTTGCATTTACATTAGTAGAAATACATGTATTACTTCCTTCATACGTTAAGAATTTTCTAAGAATGGACGGAAATACATTCGCTTCAGCTGAAATATACTACTCCTTTGGAGCTATTTTTTCAGGTTTTTTGATATTAAGAATATTTAAAAATATAAATACAGTATTGGCAGTAATAATTCTGATGCTTGTTGTTTCTGTAGCATTCTACTTAATTGCCATGTATAAATTAATATTTATATTTTTTGTTGTTAATTTTTTAATAGGTATTACAAATGCTGGCGTTCGGATTCTTAGAACAACATATATCTTTAATAATGTACCAAATAATTTGATTGGAAGGACAAACTCTGTTTTTAATATGTTGAATATTATATTTAGAATGATACTGATTGGTCTTTTTACAATTTCCTATTTCCAAATTGACGATAATATTAGGTATGGATATTTAGTAGGATCGCTGATGATGATATTATCAGTTATACCTCTTTTGATATGGTATAAAAGAATAGTTTAATCACAATTTTTTTATTTCTTAATTATTGAATACTGAAGTAGGTGCAACCTTTCGTCTCCAACAACTGTGATATTTTTACTAAACCTTTTACTCCAATTTTTACTTATTGAAGATGAAAACCAACCTCGTTTTTGATTTATATATGAAGAAACAAATGGATGAGTTGTGATATTTAAATTTTTGTCAAATGTACTACTAAGGTTATGGATTTTAGTCTCAATTTGATCAATAATTAATAAGCTTGAGTCAATCTTCCCATTTCCAGTACACATTGGACACTTTTCTTGTGTGTCTATGTTCATTTCAGGCTTAACTCTTTGTCTTGTTATTTGAATAAGACCAAATTTTGTGGGAGGAAGTACATTGTGTTTAGCTTTATCAGTACTCATTGCTTCTTTTAATTTTTCAGTAAGTAGAGTTCTATTTTTTTCATGTTTCATGTCAATAAAGTCTACAACAATAATACCTCCCATATCTCTTAACCTCAATTGTCTTGCAACTTCATTAGCGGCTTCTAAATTAACAGCAAGTGCATTTTCTTCTTGATCTTTTTTAGCATCAACTTTTTTACCGCTATTTACATCTATTACATGTAAGGCTTCTGTATGTTCAATTACAAGGTATGTTCCTTTTTTCATAGTTACATTTTTTCCAAATGCACCTTTAATTTGTTTTGTGACATTAAATTCTTGAAAAATTTGACTTTCTTTTTTATGCAATTTAACTATCTTCTCTTGTTTAGGTGCAATTCTAGTTAAATATTCTTTAAGCTCTTGGTGAAGTTGAGAATTATTAACATAGATGCTATTAAATTTTGCACTTAAGAGGTCTCTGAGTATAGTTGATGCTTTGTTTAATTCGCCGTGAATTCTTGTGTTTGGTTGGGCTCCTATTAATTTTTTGCTGATTCCTTGCCACTTTTTGTATAGGTTTTTTAAATCTGTATCAAGTTCTGCAACTTTTTTTCCCATTGCAACAGTTCTAATAATAACTCCAAACCCTTGTGGTTTAATACTACGAATTAGTTTCTTTAACCTTTTTTGTTCTTCATTGTCATCAATTTTTTGTGAAATTGATACTTTGTCTGAAAATGGTAATAACACCATATATCTACCTGCAAGAGATATTTCTGTTGTAAGTCTAGGACCTTTTGTAGATATTGGCTCTTTCGATATTTGAGTTAAAATTAAATCGCCTCCTTTAAGCGCATCATTAATAGCTCCTTCTTTACTTAAATTTGGTTGGTTTTTAAAATTTTTAAGAGAAGCAGTGTTAAGCTTTTTCTGAATAGCTTGGTTTGTAAATTTTTTTAATGAGTTAAATTGAGGCCCTAAGTCTAAATAATGTAGAAAACCATCTTTTTCATAACCTACATTAACGAAAGACGCATTTAATCCAGGAACAGTTTTTCGTACTTTTCCTAAATATATATCGCCCACTGAGAAATTATTGTCGTGCTTTTCCTTATGTAGTTCCACAAGGAGTCCGTCTCGTAAAAGCGCGAGTACTACTTCAGAAGGCCTTGAGTCGATTATTAAGTCGTATTTCATGGCTTTTGCTAGAATTATAAATTAAAACTATTTAGTTTTATGTCTATTCTTTCTAGAACGTTTCTTTCGTTTGTGTACGGCGATTTTAACTCTTTTCTTTTTCTTTGCTCCTGACATACTTTATTTTTTTAACTTTTACTAAAAAGTTTATTTTAGGTTATTTTTTGTTTCATCAACAAAAATTTTAGCAGGTTTGAATGCAGGAATATGGTGTGCAGGAATAATTATTGTTGTATTTTTTTTAATATTTCTGCCTGTCTTTTCAGCTCTTTTTTTAGCTTTAAAAGTTCCAAAACCTCTAAGAAAAACAGATTCATTTGTGCAAATTGAGCTTTTAATTTCATTCATCATTGACTCAATAATAGCTAAGGTTGTTAGTTTTTCAACTCCAGTTTTTTCAGCTATCTTATTTACAAGTTCTGCTTTTGTCATTTTTATGCTTTAGTTTATTAATTGTTGATTATTTTTGAGTCGCAAATATATTCTTTTTTTTTAGCTATAATACTATGCCTTTCAATTTTTTAATTTACCTATGATATTATATTTCAAATAGTTATGAATTTTAGTTCCACATTAATTGAATGGTATAAGATTAATAAAAGAGAATTACCATGGAGAAGCACTACTAATCCTTATTTTATTTGGATATCAGAGATTATTCTACAGCAGACCAAGGTGGAGCAAGGAATACCCTATTATTATAAATTTATCCAGCACTTTCCGACTATTCAAAAATTAGCATCAGCTGATCAGGAACTTGTACTTAAATTATGGCAAGGTTTAGGCTATTATTCTAGAGCACGAAACTTACATGAATCTGCTAAATTTATTATCAAAAATTATGAGGGAAAATTTCCAGATAATTACAACGAAATTTTAAAGCTTAAAGGGGTCGGAACTTACACGGCCGCAGCAGTTGCGTCTTTTTCTTTTGGATTGCCTTATGCTGTTGTTGATGGAAATGTTATTAGGGTATTATCTAGAATACATGGCTTAAATTTTCCATTTAATTCCACAATAGGAAAAAAATATTTTATTGAAATAGCTCAAAAACTTTTAGATAAATTGAACCCAGCTGAAAATAATCAGGCAATTATGGAATTTGGAGCTTTGCAGTGTACACCGAAATCACCAAAATGTTCAATATGTCCTTTTGTAAATGAATGCATCGCTTTTAGAACAAATACTATTGATAAATTTCCAATTAAATCAAAAAAATTAAAAGTTAAGAAGCGTTACCTAAATTATTTTTTATTAAAGAAAAGAAAAGAAATTTTGATTGGTAAAAGAAATAATGGAATCTGGAAGGGTCTTTATGATTTGCCCTTCATAGAATTTTTATTTCCTAGTACTGAAACTGAAGTATTGAAATCAAATGAATGGAATATTTTTTTTAAAAATATTAATTACAAGATTATATGTGTTTCAAATGTATCAGTTCATAAATTATCACATCAACATCTATATTCTAGGTTTTGGACTTTAGAAGTGAATAATTTTGAATTGGAATATTTTTCTTTTATAAAGTCTTCCAAGATTTGTGATTTACCAGTACCAAGACTTTTAGATAAGTTTCTAAAAGATAATAATATTGTATAAATTATGTATATTTGTTAGAAGATTTAAATTTATTATGGCGGGAGTAAACAAAGTAATTTTAGTTGGAAATTTAGGTAAAGATCCTGAAGTAAGGTATCTTGATAATGGCGTAGCTGTTGCTAATTTTTCTTTAGCTACAACAGAGAATTATAAGAATAAACAAGGAGAGCGTGTTAGTCAAACTGAGTGGCATAATATTGTGCTTTGGAGAGGCCTGGCTGAAGTTGCAGAAAAATATTTAAAAAAAGGTTCTAGTATCTATATTGAGGGTAAGATTAAAAATAGAAAGTGGGAAGATAAAGATGGAAACACAAGGTATAATACTGAAATATTAGGAGATAATATGACAATGTTAGGTGCTAAACCAAGTTCAGAGGAAACATCTTTAAAAACAAATACACAAGAAACAAATGATGACCTCCCTTTTTAACTTAAATTAATGTAATTGGAAGAAGTCCCCATCTTTTTTTTCTTATCTATTTTTAATGGTTTAGAATTTCATTTCTTTAGTTTAGATGTTATTTTATGTCTAATAGCTATTTTATTATTACTAATTTCTTCTGCATTCATTTCAGCATCTGAAGTCGCATACTTTTCATTAACATCCGCAGAGCTTGAAGAGATTGATGATAACAAAGTTAATCAATTGCTTAATAAGCCAAATGAGCTTTTAGCAACGATTCTAATTATTAATAATTTTATTAATGTAGGGATTGTAGTTATTTCAGCCTATACAACTTCCATTGCTATTACATTTCCTAAGGATTCAAATCTTGAGTTTTTATTTCAGATAATAATAATTACTTCTTTACTTGTTTTGTTTGGTGAGATTATGCCTAAAGTTTATGCAAATAATAACGCAATTTCATTTTCTTTGAAAATGAGTAGACCATTAGTTTTGCTGAAAAATTTCTTTAATCCATTAAGTTCTTTATTAGTTATTTCAACTAGCTTTATTGATAAAAAATTATCAAAAAAACAAACTGAAGTATCTGCAGAGGAAATCTCAAAAGCACTTGATATCACAGAGCACGAAAGTAAAGAACAAGAGCGCCGAATTATGCGATCTATTGTTGAGTTTGGTAATACAGATGTAAAAGAAATAATGAAATCTAGAGTTTCCATTTCTGCAATCGATCAACAAACAAAATTTAGCGATGTGTTAAGTATTATCATAAGTTCAGGCTACTCTAGAATTCCAGTTTTTGAGCAAGAAATTGATAAAGTAATTGGGGTTTTATATACTAAAGATTTACTGCCACATCTAAATGAGAGTAATGATTTTAATTGGATTAGTTTATGTAGAAATGCTTATTTTATTCCTGAAACGAAAATGATTAACGACTTACTTAAGGAGTTTCAGTCAAAAAAAATTCATCTTGCAATTGTTGTTGATGAATATGGTGGTACTTCTGGCCTTGTAACTCTTGAAGACCTTTTAGAAGAAATTGTTGGAGAAATAAATGATGAATTTGATGTGGACAATCAAATTTATTCCAAATTAGACAACAAGAATTATATTTTTGAAGGTGCTGTATCTTTAAATGATTTTCTTAAAATAACTAAAAATGAAATTCATCTTTTTGATGAAATTAAAGGGGACTCAGATACTTTAGCAGGATTATTTTTAGAATTAGAAGGAAAGATACCAAAAATAGGAACAATTCGAAAAATATGTAATTTTAAAATGGTAGTAGAGTCAGCTGATCTCAGAAGAATAAAACGTATAAAAGTAACTATTGATGAGGTTTAGCCTACTAATAATTTGGGTGCTTTTCTCTTGTAATGAGAGTTATACTCCAAAACCAAGAGCTTTTTTTAAATTTAATTTACCTACTAAAATCTATAGTGCTACTGACATTAATTGTAATTTTAGTTTTGAAAGACCGATTTATAGTAAAATATCTCATAAAAATAGTAATTGTAGCTTTGATTTAGTTTTTCCAAATCAAAATAGTACACTTCATGTAACTTATGTTGCATTAGAAAATGATTTGTATAAACACATTGAAGCGTCAAGAAATCTTGCATACAAACACAATAGAATGGCAGATGCTATTGCTGAAGTAGAATTTGAAAATAATGAATTCGATGTAACTGGTTTGATGTACAATTACAATGGTAATACTGCTACATCTACTCAATTTTATTTAACGGATAGTGTTAATCATTTTTTTCGTGGCGCACTGTATTTAAATAGTGAGATAACTGACTCACTATTGCCAATTAATAATTTCCTTAAAAAAGATATTATTCATTTAATTGAAACATTCAGGTGGAAAGAACAATAAAAAATTATTTCTCAGTTGCAATACTAGCTGTCATTTGGGGAAGTTCATTTATATTAATGAAAAGAGGATTGGAAGTATTTAATTATATGCAAGTAGCGAATGCTAGGATTTTTATAGCCTTCATTACTTTAATCCCTCTTATGCCAAAAGCATTTAAGTTAGTAAAGCGAAGGCATTTTTTCCCTATTCTTATAACTGCTTTGCTCGGAAATGGAATTCCTGCCATTTTATTTGCAAAGGCTCAAACGTATTTAGATAGTTCATTAGTAGGTATATTAAATTCTACCGTGCCATTATTTACAATTATTATTGGATTTTTATTTTTTAAAATTAAACCAAATAAGGCAAATGTTATTGGAGTCTTAGTTGGATTATTAGGGGTGTTGTTTTTAACAATTAATTCTTTAAATACAAAAATTATAATAGATACATATATATATATAGTTATATTAGGTACAATATTTTATGCAGTGAGTATGAATGTTATAAAAAATTACTTGCAAGATCTTAATGCTTCATCAATTACTGCAATAGCATTTCTTATCATTGGTCCATTTTCTTTTGTGTACCTTTCAAATACTGATTTTCTTTACCAATTGAATACTCATCATAGTGCTTACAAAGCATTAGGTTATATAGCTTTGTTGTCTATTTTTGGAACATCAATGGCATCTATCATATTTAATAAATTATTAAATAGATCTACAGCAATTTTTACTTCATCAATTACTTACCTTATACCAATTGTAGCAATTTTTTGGGGTGTTATTGATGGGGAGATCATTACTATCAATCATATTGTAGGTTTTATAATAATCTTGTGTGGGGTATATTTAGTAAATCGAGAATAATTATTTGACAATAATTTTTTTCTCTACAGTACCGTTTTTATATATGTAAAAATAAGTTGCATTTAAAATAGGGTTATTAGTTTCTCTTCCTAAAACATCCACAATTTTTAATAATTCTTTTGTAGTATTTTGGTTCTCATAAATATTCGTAGTGCTACTACACAAGTTTTGATCTAACATATTTGGTCTATACTGATTAATTGCCGCAATCATTCTAGCTTTTTGCCCATTAGTAAAGAGATTCATGCACCCATCATTTGTGTAGTCCATATAATTCATAAACATATCACCATTAGGATTTGTTGTATTGCATGAGTTTATATTTAAAGGAAATCCTGGACAAGAATAGTTTTCAGATTCTTGTTTTGGAGTATCACTAACTTGATCATTTCCACAACTACCCCAGCCTCCCCAAACATGATCAAGATTAAGCCAATGACCAATTTCATGAGTTGCTGTTCTACCTTTGTTATAAGGAGCTTGAACAACTCCAGTTGACCCAAAATATCTGTAACCAATTACAAGACCATCTCCATCGCCAATAAAAAAACTTGGTGGAGTTGCGTAACCTAGAAGTCCACTGCTAATATCACATACCCAGATATTCAAGTAATCATCATTTGGCCAATCGTCTGCTCCTCCAGCTGAGCTTGTATGAATATCATTACTCATTCCAAATTGTCCGTGAGTAGTCTGGACACGGTTAATCCCATTTGTTGGCTGACCATTTGGATCAACAGATGCAAGACAAAATTCTATTTCACTGTCAGCAGCAATCCCTTGCCATACTGATGGTGTGTTTATTTGATCAATGTTTGTTCTTCTGTAATCGTTATTTAGAACATCAATTTGTGATTGTATCTGAGCATCGGAAATGTTTTGAGCATTTGTTTTCCAAACTACATGAACAACTACAGGAATAGTAATAATATTTTGTAATTTATTATCTCCAAATTTATCTATCCATTCTTTAGTTTGCTCATTAACTTGTTCTCTTGCAGTTCTATATTCAGGATATAGATTAGACATTTTCTCAGTCACTGCTTCAGTTCCACATCTTTCTTGACTACTAGCAGTTATATTAAAACATACTAATACTATTGTAAATATTTTCTTTGTCATTTTTTTATTTTCTGTTTTGCAAATTTAAAGTTTTTAAGAATAAGTAGCTGAATTTTTTTTGAATTCCTTTTATAAGTAAAAAAGAGTTAGATTAGTTTGCTTTTTCTATCATATTGTTTACTTTTGCAAACCATTTTTAAAAATAATAATAATGTACGCAATAGTTGACATAGCAGGGCAACAATTTAAAGTTGAAAAAGATCAGCATATATTTGTACACAGGTTAGAAGCAGCAGAAGGTTCAAAAATAAATTTTGATAAAGTTCTATTGACTGATGATTCTGGTAAAGTAAATGTTGGCGCCCCAGTTATAAAAGGAGCTCAAATAACTGCAAAAGTAATTGAGCATTTAAAAGGAGACAAGGTAATAGTTTTCAAAAAGAAAAGAAGAAAAGGATATAAAGTAAAAAATGGTCACAGACAGTACTTGACTAAATTAGAAATCCTTAAAATTGACGAGAAATCAGCTACATCAAAAAAAGTAATAGCTAAAGAAACAACAAAGAAAGTAACCGCAGTTAAGAAAGCGCCTGCAAAGAAAGTTGCTTCAAAAAAAGACTAAATTAAACAGTAAGAATTTTAAAAACTTTATAAAATGGCACATAAAAAAGGAGCAGGGAGTTCTAAAAATGGTAGAGATTCTAAAAGTAAACGCTTAGGGGTTAAAATTTTTGGTGGACAAAATTTAACTGCAGGCAATATTATTGTAAGACAGCGTGGAACTGTTCATAATCCTGGAGAAAACGTTGGTATCGGTAAAGATCATACTTTATTTGCTTTAACTGATGGTGTAGTTAAATTTACTAAAAAGAAAAACAATAAATCAATCGTATCAGTAATTAACTAAGACGGAAGAAGAATTTATAATTTTCACAAAAAGCTCTTGATTTTTCAAGAGTTTTTTTATTTATATTTGTTTAGCTTTTAATTAAAAGTATATAATGTTACAAACTAGAAAAATTAGAGAAAATAAAGCGGAGTATATCAAGTTGTTAAAAATTAAAAACTTTGATGCTAATAACATCTTCAACTTGTTAATTGACTTAGATGATCAAAGAAAAGAAGCTCAAATAAAGTGTGATGAGTTACTCAATAAATCTAATAATTTATCTAGCCAAATAGGTAAGCTGTATAAAACAGGTGATACTAATAAAGTTACATCTCTTAAAAAAGAATCTATCATTATTAAAGATGAATCTAAAATTTTTCTAAATAAGCAGAATAAATTAGAAAGAGAGATTAAAGATCTTCTTGTTCAAATTCCTAATATTCCTCACCCATCTGTTCCTGCTGGAAAATCAGATTCAGACAATCTTGTTTTAAAACAGCAAGGAGAGGCTCCTGCGCTATATGATGGAGCAAAACCTCATTGGGACTTGACGGAAAGATATGGGTTAATAGATTTCGGTTTAGGTAATAAAATAACAGGATCAGGATTTCCTGTTTACACAAACAAAGGAGCAAAGCTTCAGAGAGCACTGATATCTTATTTTCTTGATAAAAATATTAATGCCGGATATTTAGAATACTTACCTCCTCTTCTTGTTAATGAAGCATCTGGATTTGGTACCGGTTCATTGCCTGATAAGGAAGGGCAGATGTATCATGTTAATGAAGATAATTTATATTTAATTCCTACGGCAGAGGTTCCTGTAACAAATTTTTTCAGGGATATTATTGTAAATGAGTTTCCTGTCAAATGTACAGCATATACTCCTTGCTTTAGACGTGAAGCTGGTTCATATGGTAAGGATGTTCGTGGTTTAAATAGATTGCATCAATTTGATAAGGTAGAGATTGTTCAAATCGAACGTCCTGAAAATTCCTATGACATTTTAAATGAAATGGTTGAGCATGTTTCTTCAATATTAGATGAACTTGAATTACCCTACAGAATTTTAAAATTGTGTGGAGGCGATTTGTCATTTACTTCTGCACTTACTTTTGATTTTGAAGTGTATTCAGCTGGACAAAAAAAATGGTTAGAAGTGAGTTCTGTTTCAAATTTTGAAGATTATCAATCAAATAGATTAAAATTGCGATATAAAGATAGTAATGGTAAAAATCAATTTTGTCACACCTTAAATGGAAGTGCACTTGCTTTACCTAGAATTTATGCAGCCCTTATCGAGAATAATCAAACACCTGACAGTATAATAATACCTAAAGCACTGCAGGCTTACACAGGATTTGATATAATTAAATAAATGCGTTTTCTATTTTTATTGTTTTTAACATCTTATTCATTATTTGCGCAACAATCTGATCAACAAAAAGCTTACAGATATTATGTTGATGGAGAATATCAAAGTGCAATTGAAATTTATAAAGAATTAACTTCAGTTCGTTACTCAGGATCTTATTTTACACCCTACTATAATTCCTTATTAGAATTGGAGCTCTATAAAGATGCAAATGCTATTGCAAAAAGTTTTTCAAAGAGTAATTCAAGAAATTTGCAATATAAAATTGCTCAAATAATCGCTTTGAAAAAATCTGGAAACAGCAAGAGATCAAATTTTTTATATTCTAAATTAATTAATAAGATTAACGGAGTTAGATCGCAAGCTATTTCATCAGCGAGTTTTTTTGCTAGGTATGAATTTTATAATGAAGCTCTTGAAATATATAGGTTAGCAGAAAAAATAAATCCAAATAATACTTTTGGAATGCAAAAGGCAAGTATATATTCTAAAAATGGAGAAGTTGAACTAATGTTGGAAGAGTATTTATTGGTAATGGAGAAGAACTCTGAACAATCACAAGTTATAACATCTAAGATCCAAAAATTTGTAGATAATAATGGAATTTGGAGTAATAAAAATTATGAGCTAATTAAAAAGTTATTACTTATAAAAGTTAGGGATGAGAAAAATAGAACTGACTTCACTGAGATATTGATTTGGCTTTTTATGCAAAATAATGAATATAAGATGGCATTAATTCAAGCTAAAGCAGTTGATAAACGCACAAAATTAAACGGGGAGATGGTTTATAATTTAGCGTCAACATTTTTAGATAAAGAGGAATTTAGTTTGGCAATTGAGGCATATAATTATATTATTTCTAAAGGAAAAAATAATTTTTTATTTATAGACTCTAATATAAATCGATTATATGCTTTAACTAAAAAAAGTTCATTCAGCACCAATGACTATCATGCAATTAATATACAGTATGAAAATATAATCTATGAACTTGGCGCTAATAAAGAAACTGTTGTTTTGTTTACAAACTATGCTCATTTTAAAGCATTTTATGAATATGATTTAGACATAGCTGATAGTTTGTTAAATATAGCAATGCTAATTAAAGGCATAAATAGTGTTGACTTAGCAGAATGTAAAATGGAGTACGCTGACATTTTATTATTAAAGGGAAATATCTGGGAATCCATGTTGTATTATTCTCAAGTAGAGAAGGACTTTAAAGAGGATCCTATAGGGCATGAAGCAAAATTACGAAGAGCAAAAATTTCTTATTTTCAAGGTGATTTTAGATGGGCACAGGCTCAGTTAGAAACTCTAAAAGCATCTACATCTAAGTTAATTGCTAATAATGCTATGGAATTATCACTTCTAATTACTGACAACTTTAATTTAGATACAACAGAGATCTCGATGCAAACATTTGCTAGAGCAGATTTATTGAAATACCAGCAGAAATATGATTTAGCTATTTTTAAATATGATTCAGTTCTCAATATATTTCCAGGTCATTCTTTAACTGATGAAATATATATGAGAAAAGCTGATATTTATATTAAGCTTAATCAGCCTGAGAATGCGCTAAATTGTTATGAGAAAATTGGTGATGAATGGTCTTCAGATATACTTGCTGATGACGCATTATTCAAAAGCGCAAAAATATATGATGATTTATTAAGTGATGATGCTTTAGCTTTGCGGCTATACAATAAGATTTTAGAAGACTATAATAGTAGTATCTTTGTTGCAGAATCTAGAAGAAGAATTAGAGAACTTACTAAATAATTTTAAAATGATAATTTATAACGTTACTTGCAGTGTTGATAAAGATATTTTAATTGATTGGTTGCAGTGGATGAAGTCTGAGCATATTCCTGAGCTAATGCAATGTGGATGTTTTGTAAAAGTGCAGATTAATAAAGTTATTACACAAGCTGATACTAACACTACCATTGCAATTGCATATTATTGTAATAGTATGTCAGATCTTCATAGATATCAAGTCAATTTTTCGATTAAATTTCAAGAAAAGCATAGATCTAAATATGGAAAACATGTAGAATCTTTTAGAACAATTCTAGAAGAAATTGATGAATTTAATATTTAGACTCTAACATTGAAAAAGATTTTTAATAAATACTTGCAACTAGAAGAGAATATTTTGTTAATGATCAAAGCAGGGTTTTTCATTCAATTAGTTGGAGCTTCTTTTTTTTTGATTTTAAATATCTATCTTGCGAAAAGAGGTTATAAAGATTATGAGATTGCTAATTTTATTTCATATAGATTCTTAGCTGTTATGTTATTAGCCTTTCCTCTAGGAAGATATATTAAGGGTAAAAAACTAAAGCCATTCTTTCTTTCTGGAAGTATCGGTGTTCCAGTTATTGCAATCATACTGCTTTATGCTGTAAAGCTTGATTTGGATCAGTATTTACCTCTATTGTTTATTCTTTGGGGAGTTTTCTTTACATTTTTTCAGGTAAGTTCTTTGCCATATATTATGCGTAATACAGAAGAACATAAACAATCACATGCTATTTCATTAAATTATGCAACACACAGTTTCGGAATGATAATAAGTGGACTTGTTATTTATTTTTCTGGCAAATTTACAGAAGATTTTAACGAGGGTAGAGTATTATTTTGGATTACACTAGTAAGTTTCTTAGGTGTTTATTTCTTAACGAAAATAAAAGTTGATTTAGTAGTACGCAATAAAGATAGTTTTCATTGGAGTTCATACGATTGGAACTTACTATTAAGAGCAATTATTCCAACGCTGGTTATCGCAATAGGAGCGGGACTTACAATTCCCTTTATTAATTTATTTTTCTTTCATAATTTCCATATTGACTCAGCAGATTTTGCTGTGATTGGCGGTATAGCTAGTATATTTGTTGCTATACTTGCTTTACTAGTTCCTGATGTTAAAAAAAAACTTGGCTTTAAAAGAGGTATTACTTTTACACAAATAGCAGCTGTATTAGCACTGGTGGCATTAGCAACTACAGAATTTTATAATAATTATATATGGGCTTTACCAGTTGCTGTAGTATGTTACTGGATTAGAACTCCTCTAATGAATATGGCTGCACCTATGACTTCAGAGCTTACAATGAATTACGTCGGAGAAAAAAATCAGGAAATGTTAAGTGCAGTAATGGCGGCAATTTGGAGTGGTAGTTGGTTTTTTAGTTCTCAAATATTTGGATATTTAAAGTCTTTCGGTTTAAAATATGCATATATTTTTTACATTACAGCAATTCTTTACTCATTAGGAATATTGATGTATTATTTTTTAATTTTAGATTACGAATCAAGAAAAAAATAAAAAATAGTCTTCTATTAAATTATCATTCCAGCTGCAACTGTTTCGTTTGTAGCTTCATCTATTAAAATTATACTTCCAGTATTTCGGTTTCTTCTGTAGCTATCAATAAACAAAGGCTTGGTTACTCGTAAGCTTATTCTTCCTATATCATTTAGTCCAATTACTTTATCGTCTTTTAATCTGTGTAATGAATTGATGTCTAATTTATATTTCACTTCTTTAATTATACATCTTGCTGTTTGACTAGTGTGTCTAATAGTGTACTTTCCTTTTAGAAGCATATTTTTTTCATTCATCCAGCAAATCATAAGATCAACATCTTGATTAATCATTGGTTTGTTATCTGCTTTTACAAGCATATCACCTCTACTGACATCTATATCATCTTTAAGTGTAATGCAAACAGACATAGGGGAAAACGCTTCTTTAACTCTTTGATTAAAAGTGTCAATAGATTTTATATAAGATGTAAATCCTGAAGGCAATACCGTAACTTTATCACCAGGCTTAAAAATCCCACCTTCAATTCTACCTGCATAACCTCGGTAATCAGGAAATTCTTTAGATTGTGGTCTAACTACATACTGAACAGGAAATCTACAATCAATATGATTATGATCTGAGCCAATATGAATATTTTCAAGAAGATGCATTAAAGTTGATCCATCATACCATTGCATATTTAATGATCTTTTAACAACATTATCTCCATTAAGTGCAGAGATTGGCGTAAATCTCACATCTTTTATTTCTAATTTAGATGCAAACTCTTCAAAATCTGCTATAATTTTTTCAAATCTCTCATTACTATAATCTACAAGATCCATTTTATTTATACAAACTACAATGTGAGGGATTTGTAGTAATGAAGCAATAAATGCATGTCTTTTTGTCTGTTCGACTACACCATGCCTAGCATCTATCAATAACAAAGCTAGATTCGCTGTAGAGGCTCCAGTAACCATATTTCTAGTGTATTGAATGTGACCTGGTGTGTCAGCAATGATAAATTTTCTTTTTGGTGTAGCAAAGTATCTATATGCAACATCTATTGTTATACCTTGTTCTCTTTCAGATCTTAATCCATCTGTTAAAAGCGCTAAATTAAGACCTTCTTCTCCTCTTTGCTTACTTGTTTCTTTAAGTAAGTTGATTTGGTCATCAAAGATTGCTTTACTATCATAAAGTAGTCTTCCAATTAACGTACTTTTCCCGTCATCAACACTTCCTGCAGTGGTGAAACGGAGTAATTCCATATCTAAATATCCTTTAATATTGCTCATATTTTTTATTAAAAGTAACCTTCTTTTTTTCTGTCCTCCATTGCGGCTTCTGATCTCTTATCATCAGCTCTTCCTCCTCTCTCAGTAATCCTTGTTGTGGCAACCTCTTTAATAATGGCTTCTATATTATCAGCGTCAGATTCTGCAACACCTGTACAAGTCATATCTCCAATAGTTCTACATCTAACTCTCATTTTTTTCCACAGCTCACCAGCTTTTAAAGAAATATGTTCACATTTTGCAAGCAGCACACCGTCTCTATTTACAACTTCTCTTTGATGCGCAAAGTATAAAGATGGCAAATTAATTTTTTCATACATTATGTATTGCCATACATCCATTTCTGTCCAATTAGAAATAGGAAATACTCTAAAATGTTCACCAATATTTTTTCTTCCATTAAATAGATTCCATAGTTCGGGTCTTTGATTTTTAGGGTTCCATTGTCCAAATTCATCTCTATGTGAAAAGAATCTCTCTTTAGCTCTTGCCTTTTCTTCATCTCTTCTTGCGCCTCCCATTGCACAATCATATTTTCCGTCTTCTAATCCTTCTAAAAGTGTCACAGTTTGCAAACCATTTCTTGATGGATTTGCTCCCGTTTCTTCAACAGCATTTCCTTTGTCAATAGAATCTTGAACGTACTTTATTATAAGTGTTTCACCAGTTTTTTTTATTAATCTATCTCGAAATGTAATAGTTTCAGGAAAGTTATGTCCAGTATCTACATGCATTAAAGGAAATGGTATTTTTCCAGGATAGAAAGCTTTTCTAGCAAGATGAAACATTATAATTGAATCCTTGCCTCCAGAAAAGAGCATAACAGGTTTTTCAAACTGAGCCGCAACTTCACGTAATATAAAAATAGCTTCGGATTCAAGTTCTTTCAAATGGGTTAAATTATATGAGCTCATTACTTATTTTTAATTAAAGGTAAGATGTAATCGTATATTTTTTTTACTGATTCCTCAATTGACAAGAGTGTTGTATTGATTACTAGATTTGGTTGTTTTGGCTCTTCATATGTTGCGCTTATTCCAGTAAAGTTTTTGATTTCACCGTTTCTTGCCTTTTTATATAAACCTTTTACATCTCTGTCTTCACAAATTTTAAGAGAAGCGTTTATATAAATTTCTATAAAATCATTCTCGCCGATAATATCCTTTGCAATTTGTCTTATTTCATTTGTAGGGCTAATGAAACAATTAAGCGTAACAATTCCACAATTTAAAAATAATTTAGATATTTCGGAAATTCGTCGTATATTTTCTAACCTATCTTCTGATGAAAAAGAAAGATTATTACTTATACCTACTCTTATATTATCACCATCATGAAGTTGACTTATAATGTTGTTTAAATGTAGTTTTTTTTCTAGCGCTTTTGCTATTGTTGTTTTGCCTGAACCTGAGAGTCCGGTCATCCATATTACTTTAGATTTTTGATTAAGTAATAATTCTTTTTCATTCCTGTTGATTAGATCATCAAAAACTGTAAAGATATTTCCTTCTTCTTCTTTCATAATAAAGTTGGCCAATTTAATCAAAATTTGTGAATTAGAAACTATGATATATATCGAATAAAATGGTAGATTTGTCTTTACTAAAGAATAAATTATTTTGAGTTTCCCAAATTTATTAACTGTTCCAAAAATTGACAAAATTGGTGTAGAAGAACGAGTTAATCGTTTTTGTAAAAGAAGTATAAAAAATTCTTCAAAAACACACGGATTGCACTTAGCACTAAGTATGATTGATTTGACTACCTTAGATGGAAAAGATACACCTGAAAATGTTAAAAGAATGTGTTATAAAGCGAATCATTTACATGATTCTTTGCAAGGCATTCCTAAAGTGGCGGCGGTTTGTGTATATCCCACTATGGTAAAGTATGCTAAAAAAGAATTAAAAGGGACAAAAATAAAAGTTGCTTCTGTTGCTACTGGTTTTCCAAGCGGTCAATCCTCCTTAGATGTTAAATTAAGTGATACTAAATTTGCAGTTAATGAAGGTGCTGATGAAATAGATATGGTTATTTCAAGAGGCAAGTTTTTAGCTGGAGAATATAATTTTGTATTTGATGAAATTGCATCTATAAAAGAAGTTTGTGGTAAGGCACATTTAAAAGTGATCTTGGAAACTGGCGAGCTAGACACATTAGATAACGTTAGAAAAGCAAGTGAAATTGCTATCTATGCAGGTGCAGATTTTATTAAAACCTCAACAGGAAAAATTAATCCAGCTTCAACTATGCCTGTAACATATGTTATGCTTAATGCGATAAAAGATTATTATAAGAAAACAGGAATTAAAATAGGCATGAAACCGGCTGGAGGGATTTCTTCTGCTAAAATAGCTTTACAGTATTTGGTCATGTTAAATGAAACATTAGGATATGAATGGATGAATAAAGATTTGTTTAGGTTTGGAGCGAGTAGTTTGGCAAATGATGTTTTAATGCAACTTCAGAGACAAGAAAGTGGATATTATGAATCGATAGATTATTTTTCAAAAGATTAATATATGAGCAATATAGATTTAAACAAAATTTGGAATTATACTACTGCTAATGAAAGTAAAGATCATATTTTATTAAAAGAAAAATATGATTTGTTTATTAATGGAAAGTTTGTAAAGTCAAATTCTAGAAAGTATTTTAATTCTGTAAATCCTGCTACTGATGAAATCATCGCAAAGATTTCTGAAGCAAATAAAGAAGATATTGATTTGGCAGTTAAAGCAGCTAACTCTGCATTCAAGAGCTGGTCTAAACTTAAGGCGAAAGAAAGAGCGAAATATATTTTTAGAATTGCAAGAATGATACAGGAAAGAGCAAAGGAATTTGCTGTTATTGAAAGTATGGATGGAGGTAAGCCAATAAGAGAGTCAAGAGATATAGATATTCCATTGGCCGCAAATCATTTTTTCTATTATGCAGGTTGGGCAGATAAGTTAGAGTATGCCTTTCCGAATACAAGTCTAGAACCTATAGGTGTAGCTGGACAAATTATTCCTTGGAATTTTCCTTTATTAATGGCCGCTTGGAAAATAGCTCCTGCTATTGCATGTGGTAATACAGTCGTTTTAAAGCCTGCTGAGACAACTTCTTTAACAGCTCTTAAACTTGCAGAAATCATCCAAGAAAGTGGTCTTCCAAAGGGAGTTGTAAATATTGTTACTGGCGGTGGGAAAACAGGTTCTGAGATTGTAAATCATCCTAATATTGATAAAATTGCATTTACTGGTTCAACAAAAGTAGGGAAGTTGATTAAGAGAAGTATTGCTGGTACACATAAGAAATTAACTTTAGAACTTGGTGGTAAAGGGGCTAATATTATTTTTGCTGATGCAGCAATTGATCAAGCAGTTGAGGGAATTATTAATGCAATATTTTTTAATCAAGGTCATGTATGTTGTGCTGGTTCACGACTTTTCGTACAAGAAAGTATTTCTGAAATTGTTATTGAAAAATTGAAAGAAAGAATGTCTTCATTAATTATTGGTGATCCTCTTGATAAAAATACTGACATTGGAGCAATAAACTCTAAAGAGCAATTAGCTACAATAAAAAAGTATATAAATATAGGGATGGAAGAAGGAGGTGAGATATATCAGAAAAAATGTATTATTTCTGAAACAGGAAATTGGTGTCCCCCAACATTATTCTTAAATGTTTCACAATCACATACAATTGTTCAAGAAGAAATTTTTGGGCCAGTTTTGGCTATTCAGACTTTCCGTACAATTGATGAGGTTATAGAAAAAGCTAACAATACACCTTACGGTTTGTCTGCAGGTGTTTGGACAGAAAAAGGATCAAAGATTTTTAAACTTACAAAGGAGTTAAATGCTGGTGTAGTTTGGGCAAATACATATAATAAATTTGATCCAACCTCTCCATTTGGAGGAGTAAAAGAAAGTGGAATTGGAAGAGAAGGTGGTTTGCATGGACTAAAAGCGTATTTAAAATTTAAATAATGGCAAGAATAAATGTTTTAAAGACATATAAAAACTTCATTGGTGGAAAGTTTCCAAGAACAGAATCAGGAAGATATTTTCAAATAAAAAATGGTAACGATGAATTATTAGCAAATATGTGTCTTTCATCCAGGAAAGATTTTAGAAACGCGGTTGTTTTTGCTAGAAAAGTTCAGAAGTCTTGGCAAAATAAATCATCACTAAATAGAGGTCAAGTTCTTTATAGAGTTGCAGAAATGTTAGAGGGTAGAAAATCGCAATTTATTGAAGAGTTAATGATGACAGGCTTGTCAAAATTACATGCAAAGAATGAGGTAGAGTTAAGTATAGATAGGTTAATATATTATGCTGGTTGGAGTGATAAGTTCCAGCAGGTTTTTAGCTCCGTTTATCCTGTTGCATCAAATCATTTTAATTTCTCACTTCTACAATCAGTGGGAGTTGTTTCTGTAATTTCTCCAAATGAGTATTCATTATTAGGCATGATTTCAGTGATTGCACCAATTATCGTAGGTGGAAATACATGCGTAATCTTATCTTCTGAAAAAAACCCTATGGTAGGTATATCTTTCGCTGAAGTGTTAAATACTTCGGATGTTCCTGCTGGAGTAGTAAATATTTTAACAGGAAAAAGAAAAGAATTACTCAGTCATTTTGCATCTCATAAGGACGTAAATGCAATTATTTATTGTGGCGACAATAATCAGGAGATTAAAGAAATTCAGCATTTATCTTCTGAGAATTTAAAAAGAGTGAAAATTTACAAACACAAAAACTGGGATCATAACAGTAGTCAATCTCCTTTTTTTATAGAGACATGTCAGGAATTAAAAACTATATGGCATCCAAATAAAGTATAGTAGTATGAATCTAAAAGAATTGTTAGTGAAGGCAATCAATGCATCTATAGAGGGAGGGGGTGCAATCATGGATGTTTATGCATCTGATTTTGAAGTCGAACATAAAGATGATAAATCTCCTTTAACATTAGCAGATAAAAAATGCAATGTAGTCATTGAAAATCATTTGATTAGAACAGGTATCCCTTTTTTGAGTGAAGAAGGTTCTAAGATTTCTTTTGAAGAAAGAAAAAATTGGGAATATTCATGGATAGTTGACCCTTTGGATGGCACTAAAGAGTTTGTCAAAAGAAATGGTGAGTTTACAGTGAATATTGCTCTTATTCATCATGGAATGCCTATTCTAGGAGTAATATATGTTCCTGTAAAAGAAGAATTATATTTTGCATTAGATGGATTAGGCTCCTATAAAATAAATCATAGTTCCATTGTTAGCAATCTAGATAATTTGATTTTAGATTCAAACAAATTACCTTTTAAAAAAAATAGAGATCATTATGTAATTGTTGGTTCAAGGTCTCATATGTCAAAAGAAACAGAAGCCTTTTTTAAAGAAAAAAAAGATATACATGCTAATGTTGATATTATTACAGTAGGATCTTCCTTAAAATTATGTATGGTTGCTGAAGGAAGGGCTGATGCGTACCCTAGATGTGCACCAACAATGGAATGGGATACTGCAGCTGGACATGCTATTGCAAAAATGGCTGGCTTTTCAGTATTAGAGTATAAAACCAATAAGGAACTTGTATACAATAAAACAAATCTTTTAAACCCCTGGTTTTTAGTGGCTTAAATTATGAAAAAAAGTTATCAAAAACTTCTTGGGGATAAAGATTTTAATGAGCTAATTAAGGGCGGTGGAATTTCTTTTTTTTTTCGATTAGGAGGTCAAGCTCTTGGTTACCTTTTGACTCTAATAATTGCAAATTTATTTGGAGCAAAAGGTTTGGGTGATTATGTTTTAGCTATCACCATATTAAAACTGTTTAGTGTTTTAGCAAAATTCGGTCTTGATACGGCTTCCATTAGATTTATTGCATCTTACGCCACCAAAGAAAAATGGCAAAGTGTTTTAAATCTTAGAAAGAAAGTTGTAAACATATTGTCAGTAACAACAGTGTTATCATCTTTATTAATGTATTTTCTTGCTGATTCAATTGCTGATTTAATTAATATTAATGTCAAATATATTAGATTAAATGCTTTTTTTGTTATTCCAATGGTTTTCTTTATGCTACATTATGAGAGCTTAAGAGGTTTGAAGAAAATAGCGGAATTTTCATTTTTTTACAGGATGTCACAAGCGCTTATTTCAATAATTGCAATTGTAATAATCTATCAATTTACTAATGATTCAGAAGTCCCAATATATGCATATCTAACAAGTGTTTTGATAGTATCCTTTTTAGCGTACCTTTCATTTAGATATCATCTTATAAAACATGCAAATTCAAAGGATAGTGTAAATGAAGATTTCATGAGTTATTCTAAATTATTAGGTATATCAATTCCATTAATGTTTGCAGAGTCTGTACAATTTATAATGGTATGGATTGATAAATTAATGCTAGGTAATATGACAACTGTAGAAGATGTCGGTATATATTTTACTGCTTTTAAATTGTCAATGATCGCATCAATTTCTTTAATGTCTATCAATAGTATAGCTTCTCCAAAATTTGCTGAAAAATTTGGTAAAAACGATATAAATGGATTAAGAAAAGTTGTTCAACAGTCAACTAAAATGATATTTTGGACATCATTTCCTCTTGTTGCAGGTTTCTTTATTATTCCTGAGTATCTATTATCATTATTTGGTGAGGAGTTTAAAGTAGGTGTAACTGCATTTATTTTTCTTTCATGTGGAAGATTAGTTAGCTCTTTCTGTGGGTCTGTAGGAAATATTTTAAAAATGACTAATAATCAGAATATTTTTGGTCTTCTATTGTTTTGTGGAGCTGTTATAAATGTTGTATTAAATTTTGTCTTAATTCCTGAAAATAATCTCTTATCTAGTTACGGGATAAGTGGGATTAATGGGGCCGCTTTTGCTTCAATGTGTAGTTTGTCTTTTTGGAATTTAGCTATGGTTTTAATAGTTAAAAGAAAATTTGGCTTTTTTACATTTTACCTACCAGTTTTTAAAAGATGAGTACAAAACTACCTAATTTTTTAATTGTTGGTGCTGCTAAAAGCGGAACATCATCATTACATAATTATTTAAACCAGCACCCTGATATTTTTTTACCTTCTTTTGATTCTAAAGGAAAGAAAGTAAAGGAGCCTCGATTCTTAATAAAACAAATTGTTGAACAAAGACTTCATAATGGCGTATGGAATTATGAGGAGTATAAATCTTTGTTTAGTGCAGTTGATAATGAAATAGCAATTGGTGAAGCGACTGTTTTATATTTATATTATTATAATAATGCTATTAAAAACATTATTCATTATTTAAATAAGGATGTTAAAATTATTATAATGTTAAGAAATCCTACTGAGCGTGCATATTCTGCTTATCAACACGTCTCAAAAGGAATTAGAGAGCAGAAATCTTTTGAAGAGGCGTTATCTATTGAAGAAAATAGAATGCAAGATGACAAAACTATGACGCCTATGATAATGTACAAAGGCATGGGAATGTATTATAAAATGGTTAAAGCATATTTAGATACATTTAAGAATGTTCATATTATTTTATATGACGATTTTAGAGACAATACTAAAATAGAGATGATGAAAGTATATAAATTTCTTGGTGTAGAAAATGATATTAATGTTAATTTAAACGTAAAACATAATAGAGGAGGTAGAAAATGGAGAAATTCATTTCTCAAGCATCTTTTTATTGAAGATAACTTTGTGAAGATATTTTTTAAATCTATTCTCCCAAAAAAAATTAGGAGACACATATATAGGATACTCTCTAATTTTTCAAAAAATAATACTAAAAAGATTAATAAAGAAACGCAGATGTATTTGAATAACTATTTTAAAGATGATATATTTGAACTTAGTAAGTTAATAAATAAAGATTTAGAGCATTGGACAAGATAAATACGAAACCCAATTTATTTATCGTAGGGGCTGCAAAAAGTGGCACTACATCATTACATAATTATTTAAATCAACATCCTGATATTTTTATGTGTACGCCAAAAGAGCCACATTATTTAATTAATAATGAAATAGGTCAGTCTAGAATATTAAATGGCGTTACTTGCAAAAATGATTATTACGATTTATTTTTAGATGGTAAAAAATCAAAATATAGGGGTGAATCTTCAGTTATGTATTTGATGTATCCTGAAATAGTCATTCCAAAAATAAATAATAAATTTGGAAAAGATAGTAAGGTAATTATTATGCTAAGGAATCCAATTGATAGAGCATATTCGGGATATCAACACGTCAAGAGGTTTAATTCGAATGAGAATACATTAGATTTTAAAGCTGCATGGAATATATCAGAAAAAAGATATTTTTCTAATGAAAGTATTACTCCAGCTTCTAGATATCAGGAATTAGGTTTATACTTCAAACAAGTGAAATTATATTTAGAGAAATTAGAAAATGTACATATTATTATTTATGATGACTATCTAAGTAATATTGATAAAGAGATTGAGAAAGTATTTGATTTTTTAGGCTTAAAGCATATCAAAGTTGATACAAATAGAAACTACATGGTTGGAGGCTGGGAATGGAAAAACCAATATATTAAAAGATATATTTTTGGTAGAAATAGTTTTAAACGGATGATTAGATACTTATTTCCTATCAAAAGTGTAAGACAATTTTTAGGTCGTTTATTTATCAAATTAAACAAGAAAAAAGTAACAGATATTTCATTTGATGATTATCAAATGTTAAAACTATTTTATAAATCAGATGTGTTAAAACTCTCAAAGCTTTTAAATAGAGATTTAAAATTTTGGATAGAATGAAAGTTCCTAACTTCATGTGTCTAGGAGTCACCAAAAGTGGCACAACATCATTATATGATATTTTAATTCAACATCCTGAAATATATATTCCAAAATTCAAAGAGCCACATTTTTTTGATATTACTGAAAATTTTAAAAATGGTGTACAATGGTACAGTGATAATTATTTT
>JABICI010000059.1 GCA_018652335.1 Flavobacteriales bacterium | reverse complement strand
AATTCTCTTAAACACCTCTTTTAATGAGAATGAACCTATTGTGAATAAGCCAGAAGATGCTTTAGATTGTTTTTTAAGAACTGAAATGGATATGCTGGTACTTGAAAATATTATAATCGAAAGATAAAATAAATATAAAGTTTTGGTCAAGAAGAAACATAAACTAAGATTAAAAATATAAATTATTACTGTTTTCTACAATAGTGAAAAACTATTAGATATAAAGTATAAATTTTGATTTCTAATGAATATAAAGACATTGCATAAGATAAAACAGTTTTTCAAAAGCCAATATAATTTATGAAGGTTTTAATAGTTGATAATAATGATTCTTTTACTTTCAATATTAAGCATTATCTAATGCAATTTGTTAGTTGTGTTGATGTAATTAGATATGATCAAATTATTATTAGTGATCTCAACAACTATGATAAAATTATTTTTTCACCTGGTCCAGGACTTCCAAGTGATTATCCAGTATTGTATAAGATAATTATAAAATATGAAAAAAAAATTCCAATTTTAGGGATCTGCTTAGGTCATCAGCTTATTGCTGAATATTATGGTGCAACTTTAGAAAATTTAAATGTACCAAAACATGGAGTAAATTCAAAAATTCAGCATTTTAATAATTGTTCTTTATATTCTAATCTGCCTCAAAATTTTTTAATTTCCCACTATCATTCATGGGTAGTTTCTATGAAAAATTTTCCTAATAACATGAAAATTACAGCTGTTAATGAAGATAATCTAATAATGTCTTGTAGTCACACAAATTATAATATTAAAGGTGTTCAATTTCATCCTGAATCAATACTTTCAGAATACGGATTAGAACTTATTGAAAATTGGATTATTAGTTAAATTCTGGAGTAAACCAATCTTTTTTATTTTCATATTTAAGATCCTGGAGTACATCTGCTTTAACTCTAATTGTTAATGTATAGCTTTTGTGATATCCTAAGGGAATCCAATTTATTAACATTTCCCAGCAGTGAAGATCTCTGTAGATATCAATTGAAGAATAAGAAAGTTCTTTTTCATTAAAATCATACCCAGATCTAAAACCTATTTTCCATTTATCAGTAATTTTAAAATTACCTGAGAATGTTAATGATTGAATAGTATCAGAATTATCTGAGTTATTATTTCCTTTATTATATGTTAATGAATAGTTCGCATTAAGATTCCAAGGGATTTTATAAAAATCAGTTTCTTCCTTATTTTCTGTTTCTACTTCATCATTGTTATTAAAGCTTTTGTCAGTAATATTTAAGCCAATTGATGTTGTAAAATATTTAAGTCTTGCTAATCTTTTATTAGAACTTATTTCAAATTTATTTATTCTATCTGTTTTACTTTTGTTAGTCAAATAAGGATCATAATCAGCAGAAAAAGTTAAATTAATGATCTTAAAAAAATTATTTCTTGTCGTTAATCTTATATTACTTAGATTTAGTGAATCAGAAAATATATTGTAAGATGAGCTTATTAAAAAACTTTCAATTAGTTTGATTTTTTTAATTCCATTTATTGAATCTTTAGAACTTCTTATTTTCATATCTAAAATATTACCTAAACTGAAATTAATATTACCAATTTTATTTTTTGTAGGACTTCCATATATACCGTTTTCCATAATTGAGTAATTTGAAAATTCACCACTATCATTTATTTGAACAGTCTTATAATATCCGTATTTTTCTTTTGAAAAATCAGGTGTATATCTAAATGATAAATTTGGTGTAATTACATGCTTTAATCCAGCAATTTTCCCTTTCGGAAATTGAATAATACCATAAATCTTAGTATTAAGTCCTGTTGATAACGAATAATCATGCCCTCTTGTAAATTTATTTATGGTGTCTATTATAACAATGGATTCAATTTCATTCCAAGTTTTATTAATTTGATTTAGATACCATCTCTCTCTTAAATTAATATTTGTGGTTAGATTAATGTGTTTAAATAACCTAGCAGAAGTAGTTATTGGGATATTGTGGTTCAACCCATTTCTAAAATCTGTAAAAGATTCTTTTTTAAATAGTAGGCTATCGGCAGTGGATAAAGTGTTTCTTGCTGACAGGTCATATTTAACAGATATTCTATTGTACCATTTAGATTTATTAGATTTAATCATTAATTTAACTGGAAATATTCTTTTTGAATTTAGAGACAAATCTGGAAGTGTAAGATTTACAGAATTATTTGATATATTTTGACTATGTCTAAAGCTAATATTTAAGTTGTTAAAGAGGCCTGCACTCCATTGTTTGGATAAATTTACATTAGAAGACATAGTGTTCTTTAAATAATCGTTTGCATTATAAGAATTGTTTCTATGATAACTACTACTACCAGCTTCTACATTTGCAGAAAAACTAAATGAAGGATTTGCTTTTTGATCTTGTTTGTGAATCCATTTAATAAAGAAATCTTTCTTCTCGCTAAATTCAGGAAACCCTTTGTAACTATTTTTCATGCTACCATAGTTTAAATTAAAACTTCCATTAAATTTATATCTTTTCTTATATCTTAAATTTGATTTAACATTCCAACTACCTTGACTATAAATATCACTTTTTAATGAAAGGTCCATTCTCTCATTTAAAGTGAAATAGTATCCACCTTCTTTTAAAAAAAATCCTAATGTTGCAGATTCACCATAAGATGGAAATATTAAGCCGGAACTTTTTTTATCATTATTTGGAAAGTACCCAAAAGGAAGTATTAAAGGAGTAGGGATATTAAAAAAAGTTAAATAGGCTGGGCCAGTAATTATTTTCTCTTTAGTAATAATTTTGATCTTATTCGATCTTATCGAAAAATGAGGTTTTTCAGCATCACATGTTGTATAGTCACCTTTACGAAGGAAAAAAATATCATTTTCTAACTTTTTAACTGATTTACCATGTATATATCCATCACCTTCTTTTGTTACTATATTTATAACTCTTGATTTTTTAGTTTTAAAATTATAAATTATCTTGTCTGCTCTAAAACTATCATTCTTTTCTTTAAATATTGGAATTCCTACTTTACTACCTATAGAATCTTTTGTAAATTTAGCTGTAATTGTATTCTCATTCCAATTAATTTCAATAATTGACGCAGAAATCTGCATGTTTTGATATTCAATTTTTGCATTTCCATAAAGATTTGCAATTTTTCCATCTACACTTAACTTAATAGAATCTTCAGCGTATTGCAGTATCTTATCATCAAGGTAAACTTTAGTTACATTAGAGCTATCTTTCTTTATTTGATTGGCTAACAAATTATTAAATATACATGTTGATAAGAACATGAATAGAATTAATGTATGTTTTTTAACGTTCAATCTAAGTGTTATATTTGTAATAAATCTTTAAAAAAAATTTTGTCAAAACTAATTAAATTATACTATATCTTTTTATCTAACGTAAGGTCTGTATTATTCATTGCAATTATTTTTGTATTTAATTTAAATAGTAATGCACAAATAAATTCAAATTCAATTAATACTATAGTTATCGATCCTGGGCATGGAGGCAAGGATTCTGGCACTATGGGTACAAAAAGATTTAAAATTTATGAAAAACATGTTGCCTTGGATGTATCATTAAAATTAGGCGAATATATTTCTAATACGTTTCCTAATATAGAAATCATTTATACTAGAAAAAATGATGTATTTCTTGAATTACATGAGAGAACAGAGATTGCTAATAGAAAAAATGCAGATTTATTTATTTCTGTTCACTGTGATGGTTTTACAAATTCAAATGCGTCTGGAGCTAGTGTATTTGTTATGGGTATGAGCAAGTTAAAAGCAAATTTAGATGTAGCAATGCGTGAAAATTCAGCTATCTATATGGAAGATAATTACAAACAAACTTATGAAGGTTTCGACCCTAAATCTCCTGAAAGTAATATTGTTTTTAGTTTAATGCAAAATACATACTTAGATCAAAGTTTACAGCTTGCTGAATTTGTTGAGCATGAATTTTCAACTACAGCCAACAGAAAAAGTAGAGGAGTTAAACAAGCCCCTTTTTATGTGATTAGTAGAACTAATATGCCCTCAATATTAATTGAATGTGGTTTTTTAACTAATCCTAAGGAAGAAGAGTTTCTGCATACAGATAAGGGTAAGGATTTTATTGCTTCAGCAATTTATAGAGCATTTAAATCATACAAAGAAAATATAGAGAATATTAATTTAGACTCTGTTAATTCAACTCAAACTCCAAAAAGATATGTTAAAAAAGAAATTATAGAACCTAAAAAACCTGATATAATTTTTAAAGTTCAAATTGGAACATTTTTAAAATCAATGATTAAAGATGAACTTTTTGTTATTCTAGATGCTCAAGAAATATTTTCTGATGGAGTGTATAAGTATTATATTGGAAATGAACTATCAAAAATTGAATGTGAGAATCTTAAAGATAGTATGATTAAGAAAGGTTTTAAAGATGCATTTATTGTACCTTTTTATAAAAATAAAAGAATATCTGTTAAAGAAGCACTAGATTTGCAGATCAAATTACATTAAAATGAATAAAGAAATTAAGATCGGATTTTTTTCACTACTTGCTATTATTGTATTAATTATAGGTATTAACTATTTAAAAGGAATAAATATTCTTAACTCTAATAAAACCTATTATGCTAAGTATGATAATATTGGAGGATTAAAAATTGGAAGTAGTTTATTTATTAATGGATATCAAATTGGAATGGTTTCTGACATTCAGTTATTAAAAAATCAAAATTTACTTGTATCAGTTAGTTCTGATCATGATATTGAGATACCAAATAATTCAATTCTTTCTATTGTAAACCAGGATATAATGGGAACGAAAGCTGTTGAATTAATTCTAGGTGATAATAATATTAAAGCAAAAAATGGTGACACATTAGTTAGTTCAGTTCAGAGCTCTTTACAAGATGATGTAAACAAACAAATATTACCTCTTAAAATTAAGACAGAAGACTTAATTGGATCTATAGATTCAGTGATGAAAATAATTACTGCTGTATTAAATAAAGATACAAGAAATAATCTTAGTAATTCTCTTAATTCTTTAGATCTAACATTTAATCTCATGAGTGAAACTATGTTTAAAGTGAACGGTATTATTGATGAAAATGATGAGAGGATAACAAGTATATTTAAAAACCTTGAAAAAAGTAATGATAATATAACTAGCATTTTAAGTAATTTATCGAGCTTATCTGATGATTTAGCTAATTCAAATATTAAACTGATAATATCTGATTTAAATGCCATTACTCAAAAAATAAATACTTCAGAAGGAAGTTTGGGTCTTTTAATTAATAATAAAGATATATATCAAAATCTAGAAAAATCAACAAAAGCTTTAGAAGATCTAATTGATGATATTAAAAATAATCCTAAACGTTACGTTAGCTTTTCAATTATTGGTTCTAATTCTAATTTAAAAAAATAATTTTATGATATTATCAAGAGTTATCTTTACTGTTATTTTAATTATTTCGATTTCATTTTTTAGCTATAATCTATGGAAAATTGTCAGAAACATAAGGCTAGGTAAATCTAAAAATAGATTTGATAATCCTCTAAAGAGATTGAAAATATTATTTAAAATAGCTTTTGGTCAAACTAAATTATTTGCCAGACCAGCATCAGGAATTTTACATGCTTTGGTGTATTGGGGTTTCTTAGTTATCACTATTGGAACTCTAGAAATGATGATAGATGGCGTATTTGGTTTAGAAAGATCATTTGGAGTTCTTGGTAATTTTTATAATATTGCTATAGCATCTGGTGAAATAATGGCAATTTTAGTGTTATTATCTT
>JABICI010000081.1 GCA_018652335.1 Flavobacteriales bacterium | reverse complement strand
CCTGAAAGTATATTTAAAGGACTTTCCCAAACTCCTCTCCCGTATGTTGCTGCACTAATAGTACCTTCATCGTAATGAACCTCTAACTCTTTAACAATCACATTAGGAAGTCCATTACTATATTGAACCCACTCTGTCATTGTGTTGTCTTTATGATAAACACCGACATCTGTACCAATGTATAAATCATCTTTCGCACCTCCTTGATAAACAATGCAATTTACTGGCAAACCTGGTAAGTTACTGCCAGATACATTAGTCCAACTTACACCTGCATCAATAGTTTCATATACTTTATTTGTATTGTTATAGTCAGAAAAAGTTACCCATGCTCGATCAGCATTTGTTGTAGAAACTGCTATATCTGTAATATTATAATTTGGTAATCCTGGCTTTATGTAATTCCAAGTTACTCCAGCATCTTTAGTAACTTTTATTTTACTATATGATGCAGCATAGATATAATTTTCATCAGATGGTGCAAGAGCAATATTTCTAATATCTGCTCCCCCACTTACATTATAAGATATAGAATCCCATGAACCTCCGCCATCTGTAGATCTATAGACTTCACCATATCCTGCGACTATTAAATTACTGTTAATACTGTGCATCTCATAAGGTGTATTCCAAGCTCCCTCATAATTTACTGGCTTAATGTTGCTCCAATTATTGCCATTATTGTATGATTTTTTCATGCCCCCGTACTGAGATTCTGAATAAATTATAGTTTCATCGTAATGATCAATAGCACACTCCATGCCATCTGCCCCTCTAATAGCGTCCCAAGTAGCATTAGTTAGCATTTCCGTACCATTATCTTGTGCTCCAGCAACCAATTTGTTAGGATTAGATCTTGAAAGTCCTAGATTATAAAATTGAGATATCTCTAAACCGTCAGAAATATCTACCCATTTATTAAGCGACGCCATATACTTATAAAAACCACCATCGTTTCCAGCGTAGGCAGTATTAGTATGTGGATTAAATTCAAATGCATGTTGATCTACATGCATATAAGAATAATTTGATCCATTCCCACTACTTGCATCAATATCCCAGTCCATGCCACTATTATCTGATTTCCAAATATTTATTCCTCCAACATAAACTAAATTTTCATTATTAGGCGCTACCCCAAGACTCATATCGTACCATGACTGCCCTCCAGTTCCAGTACCATCTGTATTCCACCCAAAAATATTAGGACTATTAGATTGTTGTGTCCAGTTATCTCCAGAATCGGTTGATTTATAAAGACCGTGAAAGCTATAATCTGATTCGGAAAATAGAGCATAAATAACTTCTGGGTTTGCAGGAGTTACAGCAATTAATGGTCTATATCTACTTCCTGATAGACCATTTACAATTTGATTCCAATTTGCACCTCCATCATTTGTTCTGTAAATAGTTGAGCTTCCACCAGATTGTTTAGCAGCATATAAGATATTTGAATTATTTGGCTTAAATTCAATATCTCTCCATCTTCCTAAAGGTCCTGAAGACTGCCATGATGAACCGGCATCAGCACTAATCATAATGTTTGAATTTGTTACAGCGTACAAGCTATCCGTGTTATTAGGATTTATTATTACTTTGTTTACTGTTTTCTCCTGATCAACAGTATAGCTCAATCCCGTAGTATTCCAAGAGGTACCACCATCAACAGATTTTAAAATTCCAATACTGTAAGTGTCTGTTGCATCTGCATCTCCAGTTACAATATACATTATTTGACTGTCATTAGGATCAATAGCAATATGAGAGACTCCAATGACAGGCAAATTATCTGTATTTGTAGTCCAGTTACTTCCGCCGTCAACAGATTTCCACAATCCACCAGCTGGAGAGCCAATCCATATTGTATTTGGTTCTACAGGATCAAATGCTATACAATTCACCCTCCCATTCCCTCTTTTTTTGCCATTAGATAATATTATAGGAGTATTTATAGGGCCTTTGGCTACCCAATTAGATGAATTAATAAGTTTAGAATTTTGATTTTTTTCTTTTTCTTTTTCCCATTCAGTGTAAAGAGAGGTTGGTTGAAATTTTTTATCGTTTGAAAGCCGTTCATTTATAAAATACATTTCTCTTGCATATGGATTATATCCATTTCCTTTTGTGTACGGATGATTTTTCTTGTAATTTTGAAAAGCTTCAAATTTTTCAGCTACTGTTGGAGTTGAATTTGATTTTAGTAAGTTATCTTCCCATATTTGAGCCTGTAAAGAATAAACAAGTAATGCGCTAATTGCTAATAAAGTATATTTTTTCATTTTGCAAATTTAACTAATTGTAATTATATATGAAATTTGATTACTTTCTATTTTAAAAGTCATTTTGTATTGACAAAACAACATTTCTTCCACTTGCGCTTAATCCAGAGCCAAATGTTTTAT
>JABICI010000002.1 GCA_018652335.1 Flavobacteriales bacterium | reverse complement strand
TTTCTTTAGAGTTTCTTCTGATATGTTTCCTTGGGCTTCTCATTACAAATTATCTGAACTTCCTCAATACGATTTAATTAAAAGTGAATTATTAAGCATAGGTAATTATGCAAAAGAAAATAAGCTAAGGTTAACTTCTCACCCTGGACCTTTTAATGTTTTAGTTTCACCTAATTCATCAGTAGTTGAAAATACGATTTCTGATTTGAACAAACATGGGGAATTGTTTGATTTACTTTCATTAAGTAATTCAACATATAACAAAATAAATATTCACTGTAATGGAGTTTATGGTGATAAAAAGGCTGCAATGGATAGATTTTGCACTAATTTTAAAAAATTACCAGAAAGTGTAAGAACCAGATTGACAGTAGAGAATGATGATAAAGCATCAATGTATTCAGTTCTTGATTTAATGTATTTACATGAAAATATTGGAATTCCAATTGTTTTTGATTACCATCATCATAAATTTTGCACTGGAGATTTGAGCGAGAAGGAAGCTCTGAAATTAGCTGTGTCAACATGGCCTAAGGGTATTACTCCTGTGGTTCATTACTCAGAATCTAAATCTGTACACGAAAATAACAGTGAAATTAAATTACAAGCACATTCAGATTATATAAATAATCTTCCGGATACTTACGGATTGGATGTGGATATAATGGTTGAAGCTAAAGCTAAGGAGCTCTCTATTATTCCATTTCTTTAATTTTTTGAACTTGATTTGTAAATCGTTGGATCTGTAAGTTTTTTTCTAGATTAAAATTCCAGTATTTTGTTGTTGAACTTATAATTTTTTAAATTATAATAAATTGTAATTTGCAAGTAACTATATATTTTTACATTGTTAAATAATTTAAAACAATAATCAAAAATATTTTAAATGAAAATTAATTTCAAACAAATATGTTTTTAATAATATAATTTGGAATCGTTATTTAAACATATCGAGCGTTTTGTTAAATTAGATAGTAAAATTAAAACCCAAATAAGATCAATATCTAAAGTTAAGATCGTAGAAAAAGGTACTATTTTAATAAAACAGAATCAAGCTAATGTAAGATCTTCTTATTTTGTAGTTGATGGTTGTATTAGATCATACTATACTGATGATAATGCTAAAGAACATACAGTCCAGTTTTCTGTAAAGGATAATTGGATTTCTGATTATATGTCGTTATATACTGATGAGAGGGCTTCATTAACTCTTGAATGTATTTCAGATGTTACTTTAATTGAAGCATCAATTTTTAACATTGAAGAAATTTTTAAAAAATTCCCACAATTAGAGACTTACCACAGAAATAATCTACAGATTAATCTAGTTAAATTAAATCGTAGAATTTTAAACTTACTTCATCTTACTGCACCAGAAAGGTATAAGTTATTTCTTGAATACTATAAAGGGGTAGATCAATTTGCACTTAACCTACATATTGCATCATACCTAGGAATTACCCAACAAAGTTTAAGTAGAATCAGAGGAAATAAAATTTAATTTTTTTTTAACATATGTTAAGTGATGGTGTAAATTATCTTTATACTTTTGTATAAGATTAATCATTAAAAATTATACATATGAAAAAAATAATATTAACATTTATAGTATCAATGAGCTTAGTTTTAGCACATGCTCAATGTAATTCAAATCCAATTTCTAACAATGGAGCGTCAGGGACTGTCATTTTTTCTGATAGTTCTAATGTAGATACTAGTTTTTCAAATAACTATACCGTTTCTTATTTATGGGACTTTAGAGATGGCACTACATCAACTCAACAAAATCCATGTCATACTTATGGAGATTTATCTAATGTTACATCTTCATATGTTACTTTGTCTGTAACATATACAGATGTTGCAACATCTAATACATGTCAAGATACAGATTCAGTTTATGTTTTTATTTTAATAAACCCATGTGTCTACGGTAATTTACAAATTTCAGCTTCAGGCACTAATTTATCAGCTGACTGGAATTACAACAATGGTGGTAGTGCTGGTTGTGCAAATAATTATCCAGACACATATTTATGGTCAAATGGAGATACTACTCAAACCATTAATGTTAATTCATCGGGAATATATAATTGTACTGTAACTACAACAACTGGTTGTGTGTATACAAGTACATATTTATATAATGGTTCTTTGACTCCAACTTTTGATTGTAATTTAATAGATTTCAATGAACTTAATAATAGTCAGGATACTCTCACAATCTCATCAAACTATTTAAATAATAACTTTCCTGAAGTAATAGATTCATTATCATTTTGGGAGGCTTATTCAACTGATGGTAATATTAATTTATTAGCTCTTTTATCTGCCAATCCAGCAAGTTTTCTAAATATAGGAGGCTTCAATGGGGTTCTCTGTGATACTTTTATTATTTGTGCTAATGTATTCTTATATGATAATTTGTACCAGCATGATTTGCAAGCAAACCCTCCTTTAGGATCTGCCTGTAATACTTGCGATACAATTGCCTGGGATGGAACTACTTGGC
>JABICI010000018.1 GCA_018652335.1 Flavobacteriales bacterium | reverse complement strand
TTACCTTTCCAATTGAATAAGGAAGTAGTTTTGAGATGGCGTTAATATACTCTGTAGGGCTGTCTATCTTATCTAGCATCTCTATTATCTTGTTTCCATCAATAGCTTGGCTTATATGCTCTCTTATGAGCTTAGAAGTAGTGCTTATTGAACCTTTAGGTCTACCTATAGGGTTTCCGCTTGTTCCTTTCTTAAATGGCATATTATATCGTTTAGTATATAATAGAAAATATACCTTCTTGTTTTAGTTTATTCTATAACTATTCTTTTCTCTACTGTTCCATCATCATAGATATATAAGAGAGGTTGATTTGTTAGTTTTGTTTCTCTTCCTAATAGGTCTGTTACTTTAAGAAGTTCTTTGTTTGTAGTGTGTTCTTCTATGTTGGTTGTTCCACTACAATTATTACTAAAGTAACTCTGTGGGTCTATGTTTATCCAATTAACGTTTGAGTAAGAATCATCATCAACATTAATACAAAAAAGATTAGGGTTTTCTGATAAACTTATATAATTAATATTTATATTATTTCCATTTCTTAAATCTAAATTTATTAGTTGATTGTAAAGGCAATACAAAAAAGTTAAAGCAGTATTAGTGCTAACATCAAGGATTGTTAGTTGATTTTCAGATACTCTCAAAAAGCTTAAAGCAGTAGCTCCACTTACGTCAATACTTGTAAGTTGATTATTACCACAATTCAAAGAAGTTAAAGCAGTATTCTGACTTACATCAAGGATTGTTAGTTGATTAGTTACACATTTCAACTCAGTTAAAACAGTATTAGAGCTTACATCAAGGCTGGTGAGTTGATTATTAGAACAATTCAAATAAGTTAAAGCAGTAAAATCTTCTATTCCTGTTAAATCAGATATATTACTATTTGAAACATTTAAAAAAGTCATTGTATTAATTAATGCGGTATAAACACTTCCATTTACTGGAGCGACATCATACCCTAAATCAATAAGTTCCTGTTCAAAGTTAGCGTCAGGTATCATTGTTAGTTGCCCAAACCCAATAAAGGGCAAACAAAGTAATATAAGTAGTAGTTTTTTCATCTTTGTTGTTTGTTAATCTGTCGTCTTTATTTCTTTTTAAACTTCTTCATCACAAATCTTATAATAATTATAGGGATGCTTATTATCAATAACCAAAATACTATAATAATTGGAATCCATGAATCAGTAGTCGGATCATTATTAGCACTTATAATATTATTATCAATTGGAAAAGAAGCGTAACTAACACTTATAAATGTTATTAATGTAATGAAAAATAGAACTAGTTGTTTCATAAAGCAAACTTACAGAAAATTTATGGGAAATATGAAGAGAAAAAAGTCGGGGTAGCAGGATTCGAACCCTACAAATCAATTTCTTTTGGTAAAAACTGGCTTACATCTCCACCATTTTTAATAATATCCCGCATAATAGTAGAGGATATATGAGACATCTCAGGAGGTGTAATAATAAAAATAGTTTCCAATTTAGGGTTTAGATTTTTATTGGTTTGAGCAATGTTTTTTTCGTACTTAAAATCATGAGAATCTCTAAGTCCTCTCAATATATATTTTGCTTCTGCTTTTTCACAAAAGTCAACTGTAAGCCCCTCATAGAATTGAACTTCTATTTTAGGATTATCTTTATAAATATCCTTTATCCATTTTTCTCTTTCTTCAATAGAAAAATATTCGTTTTTCTCTGAGTTTATTCCAATAGCAATAATTATTTTATCAAATAGAGGAAGAGATCTATCTACCACCGATTTATGCCCTAAAGTAAAAGGAGAGAAGGAACCCGGAAAAACTGCTATTCTACTCATCTGTTTTGTTTTTTGTAAAAATAAGTAATTAAAATGAAAAAATACTAAAATGTACCGCTCCGTATTTTCTTACTTCTATATTTTCTTCTTCAAATGAAGTAGAATTATCGTGTTCAATAATTAGGCATCCATCTTCTTTAACCAAATTTCTCTCAAAAATTATTTCTTTTATTTTATGATGATCTTCAAAGTTGTAAGGAGGGTCTGCAAAAATAATATTAAATTGTTTTTCGCAACTCCCCAAATACTTTATGCAATCAGATTTTATAGTAGAGATATTTAGATTTAATTCAGAACTAGTTTTGTCAATAAATTGGATGCAATTTGTATTATTATCTACACTAGTAATGCGTTCAATTCCTCTAGATGAAAATTCGAAAGCAATATTTCCTGTTCCAGAAAATAAATCTAATACATTTTTTCCGTCAAAATAATACCGACTATCTAATATGCTAAACAGTGCTTCTTTAGCTCTATCGGTTGTTGGACGAACAGGAAGTTTCTCGGGAGCAGTAATTCTTCTTCCTTTGTGTTTCCCAGAAATTATACGCATAAAATCTGAGAAAATAAAGTGAAATATTGATGTTTTATTATTTGA
>JABICI010000025.1 GCA_018652335.1 Flavobacteriales bacterium | reverse complement strand
TTTGATTCTTATATTTAACTAAGTAATGAATGAGCAATAAAATGATATGATGAGAGTCAACAAAATTACCTTTACTATCATATAAACCGATCCTATCTGCATCTCCATCAGTTGCAAAACCACAATCTAAATCACTATTAGACATTAATTTTGAAAATTCTTTTAAATTTTTGTGTATTGGCTCTGGTGCAGTTCCTAAGAATCCAGGGTTATTCTCACAATGCAAAGTAGTTGTAGTTGGTAATAGATTATTTACTGCATTCATTCCAGCACCAAACATTGCATCATAAGCAAAATTCATACTTGAACCTTCAATTGCATCAATATCAAAATAATTTTTAGCATGGTTGCAATACATACTCTCCAAATCAATGTATGTTAAATCACCATTTGAGATTAGTGATTCGATAGAAATATTAGAGTAATCAATATTATTATTTTCTGGAATTCTATTTTCTATATCTGAAATGTCTTTCTGAAGCAAGGGACCACCAAAATCACCTTTTAACTTATAGCCATTGTACGATGGAGGATTGTGTGAAGCCGTAATAACTATTCCTAAATTAGCACCTTCACTAACAACACCATAAGAGACCATTGGAGTTGACACGAACCCCTTTGCTAATTTTACTTTTATTCCTTTTGATGATAGAACTTTAGTTGTTGTTTCAGCAAACATCTTTCCAGCAAAGCGACAATCATGGCCGATAATTACAGTAGGATCATCAAAATTTTCATTAAGCCAATCAGCTACAGCAAAAGAAACACGAGCAACATTTTCATTAGTATATTGATCGCCAATAATAGCTCTCCATCCATCAGTTCCAAACTTAATTTTATTATTCTTCATTACTTATCTTTTTATATTTTTTTTATTTAACGCTTTTTGATATTTACGTGCATATATAAGATGCTTTGCATATGTCTTTGCAAAGTTATGATATCCTGAAAAATCTTCTTTAGCACACATAAAAACAAAATTATGTGAATCAGAGTTTAAGACTGCATCAATAGCATTTATTGATGGTAAACAAATTGGGCCGGGTGGTAAACCTTTATATTTATATGTATTATACAGTGATTCAACTTTTTTATCCTTGTTTAGAACTCGTTTAATACTATAATCTCCTATAGCATAAATTAAAGTTGGGTCTGATTCTAATTTCATTTTTTTTCTAATCCTGTTTAGATAAAGTGCGGCAATTTTAGGCCTCTCATCAACTCTTATGCTTTGCTCCTTCTCCACTATAGAAGCTAATATTGACACCTCATTTCTATTTAAGTTTATTTTACTTGCTTTATTAAGTCTATTTTGGTTCCAAAAATAATTATACTCTTTTAGCATTCTATCTACAAATTCCTTAGCAGATGTATTCCAGTAAAACTCATATGTATTAGGAAGAAAAATACAAGCAATATTATCACTATTTAATCCTAAATTTTTAAGAAAAATTGAATCATTAATATAATTTAAAATTGATATTGAATCTGCTTCGATTTGCTTAGAAACAACGGCAACTAATTCTTCAATTGTTCTCAAGTTATTAAACCTTATATTAACTGGAATTTGTTTGCCAGAACGCAACAAATCAACTAATTCATTATTATTTAAACCTTTTTCAATCTTATACTTGCCAGCTTTAATTTGAGTATGGTACTTTTTTTGTTTTGCTAACCATTCAAATGAGTTAGAATTAATTAAAAGACCATTATTTGATAGTATATCAACAACATCAGAGAAATTAGAGTTACTTGGAATATAGATATAATTAACATCAGAATTATTTATATATGTAATATTTGGTTGAAAGATTCTAGTATACAACTCATATACCATTCCAGCAGTGCCAAATATACCTATTAGTACTAATACAATTATAAATTTCTTAAATGTTGTATTTTTTCTCTTTTTCTTCAATTGTAATATTCTAATTACTTGTTTTATGATTAGGATTAATTTCTAAGATTTTCTGCAAATATAGCTTTGTATCTTTTAAATTATTCTGTTTTTGCGATAATAAAAGTAAATTTTCATATGCTAGTAAATAATCAGGGTCTAAAATTATAGCTTGATTCAAGCTAATTATTGCACTATTATAATCACCCTTAATTATTGAAATAAATCCTAAATTAGCGTGTATTTCTTTAATTGTTGGGTTAAGATCTAAAGCATTATTATATTGCTCAATTGCCTGTTCAATCTTATTACATTTTAGAAGGAAATTTCCATATTTAATTTTATAATCAATTACATATGTCATTAGTTCTACTGCTACTTTATGATACTCCTCCGATTTAACAAATAAATTATGTAATGCAAATATTTCACCCATTCTACTAAAAGCTAATGCTAAATCATGATCGGAATATTTTGAATAGTCAATATTATTACTCATTACATAATTGATAAGGCCCTTTTGATTATCCTTTAAGTAATAATATTGAATAAATGATGTGAAATTATCACTGGAATTATTTAGATAATAAAAAGCTGAATCTAAATAAATAGGCTTATTTTCAAAACTCTCAAAATATTTGAGGTATGCCTTTGCTTTTGACAAATTCGTAGGATTATTATTATTTATAGATGCTAGACCTATAAAATCTTTATTTTCTCGATTACTATTATTATTTTGAACAGCAATTTTATGATCAGTTATCGATACGTGCATTATATCTGATGTTGTTGATTTAGGCATATGACAACTTGAGCAATTTTCTGTTTTATTATCTTCGCATAAATCATGACAAGACATACACTTATTGTCAAAATATTTTTCCTCTAGTTTAGAGACACTCTTGTGAGGGTTATGGCAAGTAACACATGTTATATCGGAATTTTTAAAGCAACTACTCTGCTGTAATCTATCAGCATGAGAAGCCATAATAAATGAATTGTTATTTTTATATTTTGGTAAATATGTATCCATTACATCCTTAAGATGCATACCAGGAATAAATGAATTAAAATTTTTTCCACTAGCTAAAATTGAAGTTCCTTGTAGATGACATCTTTGGCAAACATCAAACTGCAAATCTTTTGGAAGTTTAGCTGGATTCACTATCGAATAATCAATGTATTTTGAAGTGTCAATTATTTCTCCTGCAAGTTTTCTTTGTACATGCAACTCTCCAGGCCCATGACATCTCTCGCAATCGATACCGTCTGAAATACTATTATATTTATTAATAGATTTACTCTCGTGATTTGAATAAGCGTTATGGCAACTCATACACTCTAAGCCAATTTCTCTTGAAAATCTAGTGTTGGAACCATTCTCAAAACCAGGTGGAAGATCAGCAATTCCTAATTGAGTATAGTATGTATAGGGCATTTGATGAATATAACCATTGATATTATACAAATGTGAATTAGTATGATGTCCACTTCCAATCTTATAATCAACCTTCTTGGTTAAACTATGAGTAGTATCTAACCCCTTAACTCTGTATTCCTTAATAAATAAAGTATCATCCTTGAAAAATGGCTTATATGAAAGATTCTTAATTGAATCTTCTACAACTGGAATGCTTATATTTGCTAATACACTGTTATTTCTTGTTGCGAAATGCATTGATTTTCCCATTCCAGTTTGGAGATATGAGTCATATATCTCAGCATGGCACATTCTACACTGTTCTTTACCTACATACTTAACAGTATCATTATGATTTAAGTATTTTTCATAGCTACTAACTTCACCCCTTTGGCAAGAAAGAAAAAAAATAAAAGAAAAGAAAAGTATTATGCGCACAGATAAAAAAATTACATTGCTAATTTATAAAAATGAATCAAATTATTTTCTGTTTTATGTATCTTAAAACCACATGATTTAAATAACATTAAACTTAATACATTATCAGAAGAAATGGTAGCACTAATTTTTTTAAGATCTAAGTTTTTTAATGAGTAATCTAAAATTAGGAACAAAGATTCTTTTGCAAAACCTCTATTTCGGTATTTTTCAGAGATTATTATTCCAATTTCAACACTTTTATTTTTGTAATTATACAGATCTATAAATCCAACTGGAGAACATTTATACTCTATAACAAATCGATATTGTTTAGCTGTTTTAATGTCAATTTTTGCATTTTCTATATAATTTATTAACTCATCATTTGAGAATTTTTTTTCTTCACTTCCAAAATGCCAATTATCAATGTTATT
>JABICI010000062.1 GCA_018652335.1 Flavobacteriales bacterium | reverse complement strand
CGTCTTTCCCTTATCTAAACTTTTATAAAGGTAGGAGTTGTAATCACCATATTTATGATTGTCAAATACAGCGTATACAACATTTTTATTATGTAAATCAGCTTTGATATCATTTACAAATGCCGTAGATGGAAGGCCACTAATTTTATTAAATTTAACTTTTCTCCAATTCAAACCGCCATCTTCTGTTACTTGAATTAATCCATCATCTGTTCCAGCATATATTAGACCTTCCTGTATTGGGGATTCTGTCAAAGATGTTACAGTGCTGTAATTTGACATTGCTCTAACATCCCAAGCATTGTTCCATTTTTGTTTCTTGCCAAAAAATGGAGTTGTAATCCGTTCAGTATTGTTAGTTAGGTCAATTGAAATTGCTTGCCATGAGTCACCACGATCCTCAGATTTCCAAACTCTTTGAGAAGCAAAATATATCCTTGATGGTTTGTGTGGGCTCACTAAAATTGGTGCATCCCAATTAAATCGTTCATTCTTTTCTCCTAATTCTGGCTGTGGCTTTATGTTTATATTTTCTCCTGTTGACTTATCATGTCTGTTTAGATTCCCTTGTTGCCATTGTGCATATACAACATTTGGGCTACCTGGCTCTGTAGCTGGCTGATGGCCATCACCACCCAAGACAATAAACCAATCAGAATTTCTAATTCCATGTATATTATCAGTTCTAGATGGTGCTCCTTGTGTGTTATTATCTTGCGTCCCTCCATAAACATTATAAAAAGGTTTCGAATCATCTACAGCAATTTTATAAAATTGAGTGATAGGAAGATTGTCAATGAATTTCCAGTTTTTTGTTTTGTCGAAGCTCTCATATAAACCGCCATCACATCCAACAAGGATGTAATTAGGATCACTCTTTTTAAATGCAACAGCATGATTATCAACATGCTTTTCGTTTTCATTCATACGTTTGAATGTCTTTCCACCATCTTTTGAAACTTGCATGTAATTATCAGCAAGATAAAGTTCATCAAAATGATGTGGTGAAGCATAAAGTTCTTGATAATAGTGAGGACCTGTACCACCTGCCACTGCATCACTCATTTTTTTCCAACTAAGTCCTTTATTATCACTCTTAAAGACTCCACCTTTTCTTCTGTCTAATTCAATCGCAGCATAAATTACGTCAGGATTCTGTGGGGAAATTGCTAAACCAATCTTACCTAAATTACTATTTGGCAACCCATTATTTATTTTTTTCCAACTTTCTCCACCGTCTTTTGATTTATATATTGCACTACCAGGGCCTCCACCCATATATCCAGCTACCGTTCTGTGTCTTTGCCAAGTTGCTGCATACAATAAATTAGGATCTCTTGGGTCAATTAAGATATCAGTTGCACCAATCCATTCTTTATCTCCTAATGTTTGTATCCAACTTTTCCCTCCATCATTAGATTTAAAGATTCCTCGCTCTCCGCCTTTACTCCACAGAGGTCCTTGTGAGGCTACCCAGATGATATCTGAATTATGAGGGTGTATTATAATCTTAGATAAATGTTCAGATGCTCCAAGGCCCATATTTTCCCAAGAATCTCCTCCGTTTTCACTCTTGTATATACCATCTCCATAACCTACATGTCTTCCTCCAACATTTTCACCAGATCCAACCCAAATTACATCTGGATTTTGAGGGTCAAGTGTTATGCAACCAATTGAATAGCTTTTTTGACTATCAAAAATTGATTTCCAAGTTGTACCTGAATTTTCAGTTTTCCAGACACCACCAGATCCAACAGTTATATACCATATATTTTCATTGTCAGGGTGAATAATTATGTCTGAGATCCTTCCAGACATAAGAGCAGGTCCGATACTTCTAAATTTCAGTCCTGAGTATATTGAATTGGATTTATCTGTATTTTTAGAACTCTTATCTGCTTTATTTTGAGCTATCATGTTTGTTGATGCAAATAGAATTGAGATTGTATATAACGTAAAAAGTTTTAGAAATTTCATCTTGAATTTTTTAAATGAGAATATGTAACAAAAATAATAAAAGTATTAAACAATATAATGTGTTTTCTTATTAAGAAAAACAATAAAAATCAATGATAAATATATTTTATATTAGATTTTTATCATGATAAAAGAAGTTAGCTTAAAATTCAACCAGTAATCCTATACTAGGTAAAACAGTTCCAGAATTATTAACGATCTCATATAAAGGATAACTATCTGATGTTTCACCAGTTCCTGATACCAAAGGTCCTAAATTTGGATCTATTCCATACTCAGAAGGTAATTCTCTTTTGGCATTTAAAATATTTTCAATATCTATATAAGCATTTAAACTCCATGATTTAAAGAACCATTTTTTATCGACTCTAATATCTAATCCATGTTGACCGTTCAAGCGTTTAGTATTTAATAGATTATAATCTAATACTCCTCTTTGATTGATATCCCAGATTGCTTTATTACTTGAGTTGATTAGATCAATAGGTGTATATGGAGCTCCTCCAGAGTATCTATATTTCAGTCCTAATTCTATATTTCTCTTAAACTTTTTGCCTGCAGTCATATTTAAAATAAATCGATTATCCCATGTAGATGCAACTAGATCACCTTTTTTATCTTCAAATCTACTCCTGTAATAAGTAACAGAAAGAATGCCATAAATACTTGAACTCATTTTCTGTTGTGCTAGAAGCTCTACACCATAGCTATTACCTTTTGAAATCGATGATATATCTTCATTGCCAATTACACCAAAATCACCACCTAAATTTGCTAATGAAATACTATCAAGTACAGAGAAAGGATAATTAGCATAGCTCTTATAAAAGGATTCTAAAGTAATTTTACTGTAGCTTGATGGACTGTATTCTATTCCAACTACAAGATGATCACAAGAAATATATGAAGCATCTTTATTAAGATACTTTCCATCATCTTCAAAACCCAATATTGTGTATGTAGGTAATTGATAAAATCTGCCTATGTTACTGTTAAGACTTATTTTCTCGTTAAGATTAAACGCTAATGATAATCTTGGCGAAAGATTAGGTGTATTTTTGCTTTCGGTAAACGAATTCCCATCAATTCTTAAGCCAAATGATGCTGCTAGTTTATTTGAAAAGTATGTTTTACCAATTTGTGAAAATGCTCCGTATTTTAAAAAATTTAAATCTGCATTAACAATACCTGTAAAGATGCTATCTCCAACTGTAAATTTTTGTTTAGTATTATTTAAATATGTTGCATCCTCTAAATTTGCTCCAACATTAATAGTGTATTCGTTTCTTTCAAAATTATATTCTAGACGTGTTTTGTTTTCAATTTCTTCTGATTTATAATCAAGTATTTTTTGTGATGTCTCATCTGCATAATCTTCATATTTTAAAGCTGTATTGTTAAGATGACTTCTGCTCATAACAAAAAAGAGGTTAGAATTTGAAAAAAAATGTCTCCAAGTTCCTCCAACGGTATAGTTCCACTGATTATTGATAACTAAATTATTTAGATTGTAGTTATTTTGTGCAAGTTGCATTGAATCCTTTTCTCCATCATTTATACCTGGGTTTAGAGTAAAGTCATCTATTGCCGCAATACCTAGAAAATTAAATTGGTTTTTATTGTTGGGTTTATAAGTGTACTTAAACTGCATATCATTGTAAGTTGGTAAAAAGGGTAGTTTAAGTGCTTTGAATAAAAATTGTAAGTAAGACCTTCTTACTGAAAGTAAGAGAGTAGATTTCTTAGAAATTGGTGTGTTTAATGTAAGTCCTGCGTCACTTGATCCAACAGTAAAAGAACCGCTGATCTCTTCGTCATTACCTTCTATTTGTTTTAATTCCATTACAGAACTAAGGGCATTTCCTCTGTTAGCGGGGAAGGCTCCAGTATATAAATCAACTTCTCTAATAAAATTAACATTTAAAATTCCAACGGGACCACCAGAAGATCCTTGAGTTGAAAAGTGATTAATAGTTTGAATTTCAATGCCATCTAAGAAAAAACGATTTTCAGATGGAGCACCTCCTCTAATAATAATGTCATTTCTAAAAGATGATGATGAGGATACGCCAGGTAAATTTGATATAACTTTAGAAATATCTCTGTTCCCACCAGGGCTCTTGGAAATTTCAGAAGCATTGATCGTTCGTAAGCTAACTGGACTAGCTTTAGTCTTATTAAAAGTATTACCTTTAATTTTTACCTCACTAAGAACTTCTGAATTTTCACTTAAAAAAAAATCAAGTCTTAGGTTTTTATTTGAACTAACCTTTATCTCAGATTGAATATCAGTATTAAAACCAATATAACTACATTTAAAATTGTAAGCACCAGCTTGTAAATTTAAAATTTCATAGTTTCCATCTATATCAGAAGTGGTTCCAATCATTGTTCCTTCTACAACAATATTTGCAAATGGTATAGGGTCATTATTTAGTGCATTAGTTATTGTTCCGTATACTTTAACATTTTGAGATAATGCAAAATTAGATATTGATATAAAGCTAAAAAGAAGAATGATTGCTTTTATTGATGATTTTTTGCTCATTTTGACTCCAGTTTTTGTTCTAAGAATTTTAATTTGCAAAAATAATGAATCTATTTCGAATTAGTTACTATAAGTTTATAGCAAAGCTTTATAAGAGATAAATCTCAACAATATTTTAGAATTCTTTTAAAAAGTGAGTATTTGAAATAACAATTAGAACTTAAAAAATCTAATTTGCTTTTTTGGTTAGAGCTCTTGAATTTCAAAGCTAGGAAATCCTTTTTCGCCCTCATTATTATAAAAATCTAAAAACCTTAATTTGAAATATCTATTTGATACGCTTTTAATAATATATGTCATTTGAGAGTTGACAGAATATATTTGAGCATCAAAGTCATATATTTTCCATTTATAGCCAATCGCATTTTGTTCATTAGAGAAAGCATACGATGTAATGCTTGTAGTATTGATGTCTTCGAAATTATTTATTGAATCCTTTGTTACCTGAACATCATTTAAGTAATTACTGTAAACACCTGTAACTAGATAAGCTGGGGTCTCAATATTGTCTTCAAATAAATGTGTGTATTGTGTGAAAAGTAAATCCCAGTCTTCTTTTGGTGGTTCAATATCAATTGTATTATTACTATCAAAAGACAGATAGGTAAAGTTTACATTTGGGTCTTTATTTATGGAAATCGAATGATAATCTGAATTATCTAAATTAGAATATCGTATGAAATAGGATGTATTATTAATAGAATCTATTTTCAGCTTTTTTAGTCCTCTCTGACTTCCATCTACTTCAAAACCTCTGTCAACAATATATAATACGGTTGTATCTGGATATTCTAACAATGCTGTGCCGTTTTCAATTCCTCTGGGGTCATCCCATTTCCATACAAGTCCATCTTCATCAATAATATCCTCAAAGTTGTAATTATTTAGATAGGATAATCTACTGAGTGTTGATGAATTCAATAGAATATGCCAGCCTTGTTCAGATGATTCAAATGCAAGATCCCAATTAGTTTTTAAGTTTTCTTTTACAACTAGGTTATCTGTAAGATTAAAGTAAAGTTGTTTGCTGTAATTAGAATTCATACTTATCTGATTCATTTCTATCTGACCCATTGTATGGCCTTCTATTGGTAATTCACTCTTTTCACAACCAAATAAAAACAGAGAAACAATAATTATAAGAAGCTTCTTCATAAATTAAATTTTAGACTAGTAAAAAATGTTCTACCATAGCCAACCAATGAATTGTTGCTAGAAGAATGAACGCTATTATCAGCTTTGTATTTTCTAATGCTGGTAACATCAAATAAATTTTTAGCTCCTATTGATAAAATAATGATATCATTATAAAGTCTTCTGTTAATAGATATGTCAAATAAACTATATTGTTCAGAAAACACCTCTATTAAGTTATTATTTTCTTCAACAAATACAGGCATTTTACCTGTATTTTTATAAAATATATTTACTTTCATTTTACTACCTAAAGAAATGAATGAGCTTAAATTATAATCAAGAGAATATGAGAATTCAGGTGAATCAATAGATGTGTAGAGCTCATTAAACCTTCCTGTATAAGATATTCCAAAATTCATCTCAATTTTATTCAAAGAAATTTTAGTTGATGCAGACATTCCTTTAGTTATATACTTATCTACATTGAAATAACTGTATTGTTCTGAATTATCTGTTGAGGATGTTAGGTCAATTTTATTTGAAATATCATTGTAGAATAGACTAAAGTTTGTATAAGATTTTGCTCCAAAAATTTTATTTTCTATGCTTGTATTAAGGCTGTAGTTATTTGATTTTTCAGCAGATAAAAGTTTATTTCCTACAATATTATGATTTATATCTACAAAATCAAGATACAATTCTTTAAGATTTGGTGCTCTAAAACCTTTAGAGTAACTAAATCTAATTTGATACTTTTTGTTTGAATGTAAAATATTTAGTGCAGGTATTATGGGAGCTTTGTATTTTGTGTTATGAATTAATCTAAAAGATGGCCTTACTGAAAATAAGTTGTTTAGCTTATATTCAAAAATGGAGAAAAAAGCATAATCTGCTTGATCTTGATATTTATTATTAATTCTTTGGCCTTTTGCTGATTGCTTCTGAAAGTCTAGGCCAATTTGATAGTTAAGATTTTCTTTGTCACTTCTTGATAACATTATCTTTGACATTAGTAAGTCAAAACAAGATGTGTCTTGCATGCTTTGGTCTTGAACTAGTATCCTAGATAAATCAGTTAGATCGGTATAAAAAGTTTCTTTTGTTCTATCATATTTATTATATGCAAGTAATATTCTGATCTTTTGCATATTATTCTGAATATTAATATCTGTCCCTATATTTGTTCTGTAAGTATGAAAGTATTCATCAAAGGCAGTTTCATAATAGGGCTCTCTAGGCTTTCCTAAGTTTGTTATTTTTTCATAAAAAGTTTCGAAATAGTTGTTTACGCTAACATTGTTGCTCTTTAAGTTATATGTGATTTTGTGAAAAAATTGTTCTTTTGGCTTCCAAGTTTTTAATCGATTAGTGTCTGCAAGTTCATTCGTTGGAATAAGTTGGAATTCCTGATTTTTATTCCAACCATTAAAATATTTTCTTCCAAAGCTGTATGAAGAAGAACTATTTTCTTTTTTATTAGTTAGCAATAAATCACAATTATATTTTCCAATTGACTCATAGTAGGTGTTTATTACTTTTGTATTTGCGGATACTTGTTTAGTTATTATATTAATTGTTCCTCCAAGAGCATCACTACCATAGATTGTTGACATAGGACCCTCAACAATTTCAATTCTTTCGATGTTGCTAAGATTAATTTGAGATAGATCAATGTTACCATTCATGCGACCAATTACTGGAATCTCATTAATTAAAATTTTGACATTTTGTCCGGAAATCCCTTGCATTGAGATGCTTGAACCTAGAATGTTGTCTTGTGATATTCTGACATTTAGTTCTTTCTCTAAAACATTCGATAAGTCATTAAAGATTCCTGAAGTTAATATTTTGTTATTAATAACTCGTATTTTATGTATTGCATCTTTAGCATTTACTTGTGATAACTGTCCAGTTACGACAACTTCAGTAAGCTTTTTCTTAAGACTAACTTTTTCAGATTGTATAATAGAACTGTCTTGAACTTGTGAAAATAAAGCGTGTGAAAAAAAGCTTAACATCAAAAAGATCAAAAGTCTCATGCTTATTTTACTATCAATGGTTTTGTTAAGCTAATTCCATTAAATTCTACTACAGCAATATAAGTTCCACTTGTTAAAATCCTAGAAGGAATTTTATGTGTCTTTAATCCACTAGATGCCAATCTAGAAGAGTAAACGATTTTACCAGTTAAATCATATATATATAATAATGAGTTTTCAGATTTAATATCATATATAAAGAAAATGTCTTGGTTGTTTATTGCTGGATTTGGATAGATATTCAAAGTGCTTCCAGAGTTCAAATCAGTAACTCCTGTAGCTGATAGTATCGCTGTATTAAATTCAATATTTCCTGTTGATGTACCATCAAATTGAGTGAATGTTAATCTATATATATTCATATTGTAATCTCTTACAAAATAGCATCTGTCAGGAGTAATGACATAACTGCCTTGATATGATTTCCAGTCATATCCAATTGAATTTATTTCACTTTCAAAATTATGAGCTGAATAGTCAGAATAAAATAATGGGTTAGCTATGTTGTCGGCTTGTGCAACTTCTATGTCGTGATTATTTAAAATACCAGTTACAGGATATGGCATTCCTTGTACAGGAGTTACGTATTTTGTGAATGTTATATCCCATGCGCTAGAATTAGGTTCTCTATCAATGATATCATTAGTTTCTAAGGAGTAATATATAAATCTTTTATCGCTGTAATTGTCTGCTGCAATATTTTGGTTTACTTCATTAGAGCCGTCAAGGTTAGCATACTTAAAAAAATATTCTCCACCTACTTTGCTCTCTATCCATAATTTTTTCCAATTACCATCAACTGTTTGCATTAGAAAAACTGAATCACCAATCACTGTATGTGTTTGCATGTTGTAAACTCCCCAGCCATAATCAAAACCATTAGTTTGATTGACATCAAATGCTCCAAAATTCCAGCTAGTATCACTATTATACATTGGATCTGTAACTATGTTAGATGAGTTTGTGTTTATAGAATTCCATGCACTTGTGTCGCCAAGATGATATGTATATAATTGAACCCCTTGACCATCATTAATTCTTATGGATGAAGAAAATGCGTCTGTACTGAATGCAATATCCCAATTCGTGTTTTCAACATTAAGAACCTCTCCGTTTTGTAAGCTATAAAAACTTTGATGAGAATAACCTGGATTTAAAGTTACAAGATTGCTCTGCCCGAACAAGCACAGACAAAATAAAATGTTGATGTTAAGTAGTATTATTTTTTTCATAATTAAAATTTCATGCAAAATTAATCAATGTGATAAAAGCAAAACAACGATATCGGTTCAATAGTATTGCTATAAGTTCATTCTTAAATTTTAAAATACTAGTTAAATAAATAACTACAAAGGAAGTTTATTGAATTTATATTGTATTATCTTTGTTGCAACAATTAAATTTTTAATAATAATTAAATAAATATGTTAACAAAAGATAGCGTATCGCCTATAAAGGAAGATGTTTTACTTGGAGAAAAGTTTTTGTGTTTAAGAATACATAATCAAAACAGTGATGATAAAGTATTTAAAAAAGACATAGATGCTTCGTATATTCAATTTCATTTTTGTTTAAAGGGAGATTTAGATTTTATTTTTAATGAAGGAAACTACAGTTTGAATTTATCAACCAACAAATTTTTAATTCTTTATAATCCCAAAAAAGATCTACCTGTAAATATAAATCTCAAAAGCAATTCAATTTTTATATCTGCTTTAATTTCGATAAATAAATTTCATAAATTATTTTCGCAAGATGGTCACAAAATCGATTTTCTAAGTGGAGATAACAGTAATCAAAAGTATTATAAAGAACTAGAAATTAATAATTCGATGCTTCTAGTATTAAATCAGATGTTAAAATATAGAACTAGTTCTATCACAAAGGATTTATATCTCAAATCAAAGATATATGAAATTTTTAGTCTAATATTTAATAGTGAAAATAATAATGAAGATGATAAATGCCCATTTATTCTTAATGATGATCAACTAAGAAAGATTCGACTTGCAAAGGATATTATATTAGAAAGATTTAATGAACCACCTACATTAGTAGAATTATCAGAAGAAATTAATTTAGGATTAAGACAACTCAAGCAAGGATTTAAAGAAACTTATGGAAAACCAGTATTTCAATATTTGTTAGATTATAAAATGGATAAAGCAGCAAAGTTATTGTCTGATGGAAAATATAATGTTAATGAAGTAAGTATTGAATTAGGATATAGTAACTCAAGTCACTTTATTCATGCCTTTAAGAAGAAATTTGGTATTACTCCACTTTCTTTCATTAAACAATCTTAAAACAAAATAAACTAATTTCAATAGATAAATAATTTGCCTAATAATGATATTAAAGTTTCTTTATAAATATGATTACTATTAATTATTGATATAATGATAAAAAAATTTATTTCTAAAATATTGTTAAACATTAAATTTCAAAAGACATTTGAAAATGTGCCATTTTTAATATTATTATTTCCAGCTATATTGGTATCATATTTAATTATTTCAACTGGTAATCTGTCTTATCAGGAAGAAATTATTATTAACTCAAACATCGAAAATGTTATGGAGTTGCATGAGAACTCATCACTTTTGAAAAATTATATGCCAGGTGCAATTAGTTATAAAATGATTCGTGGTGAATCAAGAACTTCGGGATCTATAGCTGAAATTACTTTAGCCTTTAATTCTAACGAATCAGTTTCACGAAAAATTACTATGAAAGAAGAAGTAGTACTAAGTGATTTGCCAAATAAAAAAATAATCATTTATGATACTGGAGCAGTTAAAAACAAAATAACTTACAGATTCGTAAATATGGGAGATAAGAAGACTAAATTTTTTAGAAAACATGAATATGAATTTAATACTTATATGAAAATCACTTCTTTTTTTACATCAAAAAAAATTAAACGTAAAAGTTATAAGTATTTAAATTCTTTTAAAGAATTTGTAGAAAATAACTAGATGAATAAACGACTATTTTATATTTTCTAATGATTTAGCCATTATTGTAATGAAAATATTTACCTCAAAATATCGTCTATTCTTCCTAATGTTTTATTAGCCTGAATCTTAAGCTCCTTGTTTTTCTCTTTTCTATTCAATTCAGTAATTGTTGATTTAATGTCTTTCAAATAATATTTCCCAACTCTAACCATCCACGATTTAGCATTCTCTGTTGCTTCTTCTAAAGCAGGAGTTCCAGCAATGATAGTGTTGAGGTCTTGGTTTTTTAAGAATTTTGTGTAGCCTCCCATTAAATAATACAAATCATAACCATTAGCACTTACAAACTGATTTTGGAAGTACATTATTTTTTCAGGTCCTGCATATTTTGCATATATCTCAATCACGACATCTTTTAAATCACTTTCAAAATTAGGTGCAATTAATAATGCTTTTTCAGTATCTACTTTTGCTATACTGCTTAATCCTGCGCCAGCAACTAGTAATGATTGTTCTTTTGTTGCAGATTCAAACAGCTTTAAATACTCAATATTATTTTCAAGATCAGCTAAGAAACGTAATGCTGCCGATTTAACCTTTGTATTTTTATCACTTGTAGCGTGTTGTTCTATGTAGCTTACAAATTCTTTTTTGTTTTTAAGTTTATTTGCTTTCTTTATTGCTAATAAACGAATGCCCCAAAAGTTATTTTTTAATGCCTTTATTACAGCACTAGGACTATTTTTATCACTTATGTTTTTAAGAGCAATTTTAGAATCCATATATAACGGAGCCTTCATTTGTTCTAGCCAGTTGTCATCTGTTTTTTCATCAAAAATCTCAGCTAACAACATATGTTCAGCGTCAACAATAATATTGGATGGCTTTTGATCTACATTAAAAACAAATTTTTGTTTTTTTTGAGTCATTTCTACTTGAAATCTCTTTGCTGTTTCATTAACATATATATCTATAGCAAAAGGTAGTCTATAAGTAGTTGTATTAGATTGATCTTGAATTTGTTCAATATTTATGATTTGTTGACTATTGATTTTGTCATATTTGTAATCTATCACCAAGGTAGGATGTCCAGAGTCCAGAAACCACTGATTAAAAAACCAGTTAAGATCTTCTCCACTAACTTCCTCCATTGCAATTCTTAATTGATGTATCTCAACTGCTTTATAAGCATTGTCATTAAGGTATTTTTTAAGTCCATTATAGAACGCGTCATCTCCTAAGTAATGGCGTAACATATGTAAAATACGACCTCCCTTTGCATAAGAGTGACTATCAAACATATCTTCTTTGTCGGAATAATCAAAACGAATCATATCTACTTTCTTGCTTTTTGACTCTCTCAAATAATTGTTTAAGTCAGCATCTAAATGCATATCAGCTTCCATTCTACCAAACCCTTTTTCTCTCCATATATATTCTCCATAAGTTGCAAAAGATTCGTTCAATGGCAGATTAGCCCATGATTCACATGTGACAAGATCTCCAAACCAATGGTGGAAAAGTTCGTGAGCAATAATATCGTCTTGGTGATTATCTAATAGTTCTCTATCTGTCATTTGAACAAATTCACCATGAATAACAGCTGTAGTATTTTCCATTGCTCCAGAAACAAAGTCTCTGACAACAATTTGAGCATATTTTTCCCATGGATATTCTACTCCTAAAACTTCAGAAAAATGAGCGATCATCTGTGGAGTTCTGCCAAATACACTTCTAGCATATTGGTGATAGTCATCCTCTAAATAATAATCAACATTGATGTCTTTCCATCTGTCAGTAGTGATATTGAAATCACCTACAGCAACCATAGTCAAATAAGGAGCGTGAGCTAGTTTCTGCTCCCAAAAATCAGTACGGCTTCCATCTTCATTATTTTGACTTTTAACTAAAAGTCCATTTGATAGTGTGACAAATTCATCTCTGACAGTAATGGCAATATTTTGAGTCATTCGTTCATTTGGACGATCAATTGTTGGGTACCAGCAAGAACTAGCCTCAGTTTCACCTTGAGTCCATATTTGTTGTGGTTTATCTTCATCACCAGTAGGATTAATAAAATACAGGCCTTTCGCATCTGAAATAGCAGAACTACCTTTGACATTTAGTTCATTAGGTTTAGCTGTGTAATCAACGTTAATAATGTACTGTTCATTTCTATGGTATTCTTTATCTAATTCGATACCTAAAATCAAAGAGTCATAATCATAATTTAGGTCTTTCCCATTCATTTTAACAGCGTGAATATCAAAACCTTTTGCATCTAATACAAGTTGGTTTGTAGAGTGGAAGTAAGGTTTTACTGTAATTGTTGCGCTCCCATTTACATGTTGCTTTTCCCAATTGAAACTAACTTCTAAATCTGTATGAATCAAGTCATTTGTACGCTTAGCTGATTCATTGTAAATTATAATTTCTTCTTTTTCTGGTAAAGTACTATTTGGATTATTTGTTGTGAATAATAAACCTAAGGCTAGTGCAATAAAAGTTTCCATTTTTTTTTTAGATGGCAAATGTAACAAGAAAATTATTGAATCATTTTTTGCACATTTATAGATTAAATTTTATTTAAGTTGATATTTAATGTAGTTTTTATTACTAGAAATATTTCTTTATAATTTTTTCCTTTTATTTTTCTGTAATATTGTATTATGAAAAAATTGCTTGTCTTGTTGTTCTATTTTCCTTTAATTGGGTTTAGTCAGGATGGCCCCTTTCATTTTAATTTCAACAATATTCAACGTGAATTTTATTTGCATATCCCAAATAATTTGCCTTTAAATTCACCCATTGTATATGTGTTACATGGGTGGGGAGGTAATGGAGGGCAGATTATGTCAAGCACTGCTTTTAATATTCTTTCAGATCAAAATAATTTTGCTGTATGCTATCCTACAGCTTTAATTGATGGAGATAATGGAAATTCAGGTCTAAATTCCTGGAATTGTAGTGGTATGTCTGATGTTAATTTCATTCATGCACTAAATGATTCATTACAGATCCAGTATCAATTTGATGAAGATAGAATATTTGCTACTGGATTCTCATATGGAGGTGATATGTCTTTTCATCTAGCAAGATGTCAAAGTTCAAATATTTTTGATGCTATTGCTCCTTTAGCAGGAACAATTTTTGATTATATGAATATTTGTTCACCATCTACTAATATTTCTGTTTTAGTACTACATGGAACAAATGATAATGTCATTAATTATAATGGAGGTAATTTTCCAAATTATGGGCCATATATGTCGGCTCCTAATATTGTGAATGAATGGGTTAGTCATAATTCATGTAGTCTAGACACAAGTTATTCATTGTTAGATGTCAATAATGATAACAATATAACTGATGTAACAAAATATCAAAATAATAATACAGGAGATAAAGTTTGGTTTTATAAAATAAATAATGGTTTGCATGCGTGGTTTGATGTTGCCCCTTGGGGAAATGATGATTTTTGGGCAAGCGAAGAGATTTGGAACTTCTTTAATCAAGTTGGAGTTAATGCAACAAGTTTAAATGAACAAGAGGACCTTTCAGAAAAAAATATCTCAAGAATTATAAATACAATAGGGAAAAATGTTCAATTTCCTTCAGATAATCTATTGTTTCATATATACGATGATGGTTCCGTAGAAAAAAGAATTATTATAGAATAACTATTTTTATTTGTGTTTATTTACTTTATGAAAAAGCTACTTTCTCTTTTTTGTGCATTCACAATAATTGTAAATTCTAGCTATGCTTCTTTTCCTTTTATCGATACTTTAAAGTTAAAGCAAAATACATTACAATCAGAAGAGATTAACCTATACCATTCCAATCTTATAAAAATGGGTGTCGATCTTAATGATTGTAAATGTACAAGCTGTAGAATAAGTAATACTATATTGCAAAATAATACTATAAAACAAAGTAATGTTACAGGTCACTACATCTTATCTGGACTAATACTTTTAGGTGTTATTATTTGGATATCTGTTAGTCTAACTAGCTTATATAACTGTGCTGATAGTGGTTCTGATTGTTCTCAATCATCAGGTGAAAAGCCTAAAAATGGTGCGCCTAGCGAATTTCTGTGGATGTCTTTACTTATTTTAATTAGTGTTGGAGTTGCTGCTAAAGCACGTTTTATACAGCTTAGAGATAAACGAGATATTTTAAAAAATAATTCTTGAATAAACACTTATTTAATTGATTGTGTAAGTTTGCTTTATGAAAAAAATTGAATCAATAAATTTAATGAAAAAATTTTCATTATTTAATGAAGAATGGACTCCTAAAATTATAGGTGAGCTTAATGGTCAACATGTTAAATTATGTAAACTTAAAGATGATTTTGTCTGGCATAGTCACGAAAATGAAGATGAGCTCTTTATGGTATTTAAAGGAACACTTTTAATTGATTTTAGAGACGGTAAGACAATTGAAATAAATGAGGGTGAGATTTTAATTGTACCAAAGGGGGTAGAACATAGACCACATACTAATGGAGAAACTGTATTTAATTTACTATTTGAACCAAAGACCACTTTACACACAGGTGATATTGAAACTCAAATGACAGTCAAAAAATTAGATTGGATATAGTATTAAATAGTTTTTCCGTAAAATAAATTAATAATGGATTCACTTTCAATGGAAAAAGCTATGATCATGAATATGATTGAAAAAACTGGTAGATCTCTTGAAAATTGGCTTATTGTAGTAAGTAAACAAGAAGTGAAAAAGCATTCTGAAATTGTTAATTTTTTAAAACAGGATTATTTTATGACTCACGGTTATGCTAATTTAATTGCTCGTAAATCAATTAAAAAATAAGATTTTTTAAAATTTCGTTTATGTGTTCAGTATTTATACTTTTGCCAAGTTTAAATTAAAAAAATATTAATGAACAAGACAAAAAATATACTCTTAGAAAAATTTGATTTAGCTCCTTTTTCTAAAGTAAAAACTGAAGATTATTTATATGCGTTTAAAGAATTAATCAAAGAAAAGAAGAAAGAAATTAATTCTATAATTTCTAATACTGATAATCCAACTTATGAAAATACAATTGAAGCATTAGAGTTTTCTGGTGAAAAATTAGATCGCCTTTCTAAGATGTTTTTTAATGTTAATTCAGCAGAGACAAATCCAAAAATTCAAAAAATTGCACAAGAAGTTTCTCCTATGCTTTCTGAATTTGGAAATGATATTATTCTTAATAATGATCTTTTTCTTCGAGTTAAAAGTGTAAATAATCAAAAGTCTAAACTAAATCTAAGTGCTGAGCAAATGACGCTGTTAGACTTGAGTTATAAAAGCTTTTCAAGAAATGGTGCTAATCTTGATGATACTAAAAAAGAGACACTTCGAGAGATAGATAAAGAATTATCATCGTTAACTTTAAGATATAGTGAAAATGTACTAGCTGCTACTAATGATTTTGAACTTCATCTAACAAATTTAGAAGATTTAAAAGGTTTGCCTAAAGGAGAAATCGAAGCTGCTTCGGTTTTAGCAAAAAAGAAAGGTAAGGAAGGTTGGATAATTACTTTAGCATATCCAAGCTATATTCCTTTTATGAAATATGCAGAGAATAGAGATTTGCGAAAAGCAATTCAAATTGCTTCTGGGTCAAAATGTTTCAAAAAAAATAAGTTTAATAATGAAGCCAACGTTTTAAAAATTTCAAAACTAAGACACCAGCGTGCTAATCTACTTGGTTATTCAACTCATGCAGATTTTACTTTGGAAGAAAGAATGGCAATGACTCCTTTAAAGGTATATACATTTTTGAATGATTTATTAAAAAAAGCTAAACCCTTTGCCGAAAGTGAGTTTAATCAACTACAGGATTTTGCTAAAAATTTAGATGGATTAGATCACCTAGAATCTTGGGATTACATGTATTATTCTGAAAAGTTAAAAAATAAGCTCTTTAACCTTGATGATGAGAAGCTTAAGCCATACTTTAAACTTGAAAATGTAATTCATGGAGCCTTTTCAGTTGCCAAAAAACTATTTGGACTTTCATTTGTTGAAGTAAAAAATATTGAAACTTATCATAAAGATGTGAAAACATATGAAGTTAAAGATAAAGAAAATGAATTAGTTGCAATCTTTTATGCTGATTTTCACCCCAGAGAGGGAAAAAGAAACGGTGCTTGGATGGATTGTTTGAAGAGTCAGAAAGTAAAGAATGGAATCAATGAAAGACCTCATATTATTAATGTTTGTAATTTCACAAGTCCAACAAACTCAACTCCCTCTTTATTAACATTTAGTGAGGTTACAACTTTATTTCATGAATTTGGACATGGGCTTCATGGTATGCTTGCCAACACCGTTTATCCAAGTCTATCAGGTACAAATGTATATTGGGATTTTGTTGAATTGCCAAGTCAGATTTTAGAAAATTGGTGTTATGAAAAGGAATGCTTAGATGATTTTGCAACACACTATATTACAGGGGAGCCTTTGCCCATAGAATTTATAGATAAAATAAAAGAATCATCAACATTTCTGCAGGGGATAGCGACATTACGTCAAATTAGTTTAGGTCTTTTAGATATGTCTTGGCATGCGGTTGATCCATCAAAAATCACAAATGTTAAAGAGAATGAATCTTACGCAAATATTAAAACTAGATTATTTCCTGATATTGATATTTGTTGTACAAGTGTATCATTTTCGCATATATTTTCAGGGTTTGGAGATTATTCCTCAGGTTATTATAGTTATAAATGGGCTGAAATTTTGGATGCTGATGCGTTTGAATATTTCAAAGAAAATGGAATATTTAATATTGAAATTGGAAAATCTTTTCAGGACAATATTTTAAGTAAAGGTGGTACTGAAAATCCAATGAAATTGTATAAACGATTTAGAGGGAAAGAACCACAGGCTGATGCACTTTTAAAACGTTCAGGATTATCAAAAAGTTAAAATAAAGTTAACATATATTTTTAATAATTAAAATTATTGAATAAGAACAAAACAATAAATACTCAATTTAATTTTTTTCAGATACCTATAATTATTTTAAACTTTTAGATAATTATTAATTATTATTGTAAGTAAATTAACACGTAAAATATTTTTATTTTAATTAAGTTAATTGAGTAATGTAATAACTTTAACCAAATTTAAGATTATGTTTAAATTAAATAAACAACTTGTTTCGTATATGCTAATCGTTTCTGTATTCTTTTTTATTTCATGTGAGAAAGAAGTTCTTAATGATACTATTATAAGTAATGACGGAATGCAAGCAAGACTAGAATATACTGAAAAGGGATACACTGAAATTGAAGTAAGTCCAATTGTTAAGACGAGTTGTTATTTTACTAAATGGGACAAAGATGTCATGACTCCTGTTTCTGGACTTTTTGAGTATTATAACGCTGATGGAAATTGGGTTGCTTCTATAGATTTTGGTAATGGTATATGTGATGAGTGGGCAACGAAAACTTGGGATGTTGACATCTTTCCTGACTTTCCAAGCGGAAATAATGATTTTTCAGTATTTGATTATAAAAATAAGAAATAGATCATCAAACTTGATTTAAATTTTTTAATAAGTAAATTGTACTAAAAAGCGTAAAAACTTATCCGTTTCTGGTGGATCTCTCAGTTCTTATTTTGAACATTTTTTATTGTTATGTCTTTGTAGTACTTTTAGTATATTTCTGCTACTTAGAGATTAGTATTATTCTCAATAATTTTAGATTTTATTGTTTGAATATGTAAGCTATTATCTAGATTAAATATGCATTTTATTTAATTTGGACTTGACAGGTATTTTTTCTATTATTGTTATTTTATGATTAGATGTGCTTAGTTTTACAATGTTAAAATCGATTTAAATACTTAAAACAAATTACTAAATTAAAAACAAATTATGAAAAAATTATTATTAATAGCAACATTAGCTTTGACAATTTTATTTGCACAAGCACAGCAGTGTCAAGCAGATTTTAGCTTTATGCAAAATGGGCCAACAACTATCTTTACAGATTTATCTACTGTAAATTCTGGTTGGTCAACAAATTATTCTGTAACATGGGATTGGGATTTAGGTGACGGAAATTCTTCAACACAACAAAATCCGATTCACACATATGCAAATAATGGCATATATCTGGCTTGTTTGACAGTAACTTATTTTGATTCAACTACAATTAATTATTGTATTTCTAGTTACTGTGACTCTATAATTATTGGTAATTCGATTCCTGCTTCATGGGATTGTGGTCTCTTTGGTTGCTCTGATCCAGGTACTGGTTTAGGGCAATATACATCTTTATCTGCATGTCAAGCAGTTTGCGGAACACCAACACCATCTTGGGATTGTCCTGTTAACAGTCCGGGAGGATGTTATGACCCAGGAACTGGTAATGGGCAATATGCTACATTAGCAGCTTGTCAGACTGTTTGTGGAACACCTACACCATCTTGGGATTGTAGTGTTACCGGGTGTTTTGATCCAGGAACTGGTAATGGTCAATATACTACACTATCTTCTTGTCAGTCAAATTGTCAATCACAAATTATATCACCATGTGATTCAATAGATATAGTTGGTTCACAGTCACAACTAACAATGCAAGTTATGAGTGGAACTAATATAAACTCTCCACTTTATATTGTTACGACAGCCCCTAATGGATATATTGTTGGTGAAGATAGTCTTTCTTGGTCTCATGATGCTTGGCCTATTATGGCATTAACAGATAGTATTATAACTTGTATATCATATGTTAACGGAGTAGACACATTAACTTGTTGTGTAGATTTCATTTGGAATGGTTCTTTTTGGGCTAAAGCTGGTAGTGTTACTTCCTTAGATGAGATAGGTTCAATTAATAAAAAACTAATTAAAGTAGTTGATATGCTAGGTAGAGAAACATCAATAAATAGCAATCAAACTTTATTCTTTATTTATGAAGATGGTACAATTGAGAAAAGGTATACTATAGATAGAAAGTAATGAAGAAGATACTTGCTTTCATATGCTGTATAGTGTTAGTTTCTAATACTATAAAATCGCAAGTTGTTAGTGTAGAAGGAGTTTTGCATGCTGATTCGGTTCAGTATGCAGCTCCTTTTTCTTTAAATTTCTGTTTTGTGAATACAGGAAGTACACCTATTTTTGATTCAATTATTACTGCGAATATAGTGATTTCTCCAGTTAATGCATCACCACAAAATTGGCAGATATTTACCTTTACAGAAATCATTCCTCAAGGTATTTTTGATGTTGGGGACACTCTCTATATTTCTGATTTAAATAATCCTCTAAATGGAGGTGCACAATTATATCAACAAGCAGGAGATAATATTGTTATTATATGGCCTTCTTTTGTTGTTCCAGTTTCTTCTGATACGAGTGCTACTTCATTGTATGTTATGCCACCGTTAACTTCAACTAATGAAATAAATTTACCAACTAATAAAAGAATATCATATTATATGTACGATCTTCTTGGTAGAAGGTATGATAATATTTATCATATTCCAATTGGATCAATGTATATAAGAGATGGAAAAAAATACATTAAAAAATAGTTGCAATAGATGAACAACACTTTAGATATTCTTATAGAATCTCTTTCTAAAGAGGAAGTTAGGTTTTTCAAAATATTTCTTAATAGAACTGATACTAAAAATCGTAAAGATTTAGATCTTTTTGATTATATGAGAAAGAAAAAAGGTATTATTAACACAAAAGATACGCTTAAGAAATTAAAGACTAGTGCAGGTAATTATTATACGATTAAAAATAGACTTTACAGCCAAATAAATAATTCTTTGGTCTGGCAACACACTTGGAAAGATAAACAATCTAAATCTTTTAGTTTTGTTTTACTCTCTAGAATTTGTAAAAATAAAGGCAAGTTAGAATTAGCTCTTCATTTTCTTGAAAAGGCTGAGAAAGAGGCGATAAACTCAGAATTATATGAAGTATTGTCGATTATTTATACTGAAGTGATTCAACTATCACATGAACTTATATCTATTGATGTTGACCATTATATAGAACTAAAAAGAAATAATATCAAAATTCTTGCAGAGATTGATGAGATCGATTTATTATTGGCTAAAATAATGTATGACATAAAAACTAAACAGAATTTCAGTAAATCGGATGGAAGCTTACTTAAACTAGTAAAAACTAAATATATAAATATCTCAAAAGATAAAAAATTAGTTGCGAGTACAAGATTTAGACTTAGACTTTTTAAAATGTATAGTCGTTTATTACTGCAACAAAGAGATTACTACAAATTAGAGAAGTTTCTTTTTGAAAGTTATAATGAATTTACAAAGGATAAGATATTTGATAGATCTAACCATAATGACAAGCTTACTCTGTTGACTTATCTGGCCAATTGTTTGCATAAGAATAAGAAACAAAAACAGTCATTAGAGTATGCTGAAAAATTATTAATTAGCATGAGTGAATATGATGGCTTTTTATATGATAAATATTTATTTTACTACTATAATGTAAATGTTGCGAATTTTTATAAATCTGATAGTAAGAAAGCTTTGGATTATATAAGTAAGGCAAGCGAGTCTGATGTAATTAAAAATTTATCGTCTTATAGTGCATTTATATATTTGAATAGGTCATTAATTTATTATCAGGAAAAAAAATATTTAGAATCTCAGAAGAATATTGCTAGATTAATTATGCAAGAGGACTTTTTACTGCTAGATAAATCATTCCAGCTAAAAATATTAGTTACTGAACTAATGATTAGAATTCTGCTTTCGAATAAGAATCTCAACGATAAGATTAGAACTATTAAAAAGGATTATAAGTCTTTATTATTAGAAGAGAGTTATATAAGAGAGAAAAAAATGATTGATTTAATTTTTAAGAAAATTAATAATGAGGATATTGTAGATTATAAAGATGATTTATTGTCTAGCATGTCAGATTCTGATTCAGAGGATATTGATATTATAGGTTATAATAGCTGGTTGAAAGAACATATTTAATAAAAAACCATAAAAAATATTTACTAATATTGGCTTAATTGATTGATCTCTTAGTTCTTTTTTCGAACTTTTTTAAGATTTTAATGAGAGAGTGACTGTCTCAATTTGTTCTTCTCTTTGAATAGTGCAATTGATTTCATCGCCTGGGTTAAATTGAATAATTAATTCATGTAATTCGCTAGTTGAGTTAACCTTAATGCCATTTATTTCTAAAATTACATCTAGATTCTTGATACCTGCAAGCTCTGCCGCACTATTTTCTAATACTTTTGAAATTAAAACTCCTTTAAGCCCTTTCAGTTTTAATTCTTTTTGTACCTGCATATTTATATCAGTAATATGAATTCCAATATATGCTCTACGCACTTCTCCGTATAATTTTAAATCATTTATAATCTTTTCTGCCATATTTGAAGGAATAGCAAAACCATAACCACTAAATGATCCTGTTTTAGATTGTATCGCTGTGTTTATTCCAATTAAATTACCATTGGTATTTACAAGTGCACCTCCTGAATTTCCAGAATTAATTGCTGCGTCTGTTTGAATAAATGATTCAATACCTCCATCATTAAGTATATTAATCTTTCTAGACTTTGCGCTAATGATGCCTGCAGTTACAGTAGAGTTAAGATTATATGGATTTCCAACTGCCAATACCCATTCTCCCACTCTTAGATTATTTGAGTTGTCAAATTTCAAAAAAGGAAGTTTATTTTCTTCAATTTTGAGTAGCGCTAAATCACTGTTAGAGTCTTCTCCTAAGATTTTAGCACTATATGTCCTTTTGTCATTTAAGACTACTTCTATCTCTTCAGCATTATTAATGACATGTTTATTAGTAATAATATATCCATCTTCTGAGATGATAACACCTGAACCATTTGCAATATTCTCTTTTGATTGATTGAAAAATCTTTTTCCATAGAATGGATCGTAATAGCCATATATCTCATTACTAATATATTTAGATTTTATATGAACTACTGCCTGAATAGCCTGTTCTGAAGCTTTTATAAAGTTCGGCCTATTATTTCCTTCTACTTTGTAATTTTTGTTGTCATTAAAATCAGATGCAAAGGTTTTCTTTGATAATATGTCTTGTAGGTAGAATGATAAACATACGCCTAATAAAATGTATGATAAGACTTTATATTTTTTCATTTTTCGGTTGATTTAGATATGTTCCTATAACTAAATTATATAAGAATTATTATGCAAATACTAAAGAAAAACTCACTCACTAGATTTGGTTTCTTATTGGTTGGCCCTACTGTCTTAATTTTGAACTTTTTTAGATAATTATTGAGTAAGTTTGCCTTATGAAAGAAAACAAAAAAGACAATAGAAGACAATTTCTAAAGAACACCTCTTTGTCTTTATTGTCAGTTGCAGTCTTCCCTACTATTCTTAAATCAGAGAATTCTGCCGTTTCATTAAGAAAGAAAGACTCGATTTTTACTTGTAATCAATCTACAGAAGATGCATATGGGCAAGGACCTTTTTATACAGCAAATTCACCTATTATTCAGAATGATCAGCTTGCAGATGTGAATGAAATTGGAACACGAATTATAATTAGCGGCCAAGTATATAATCTTGAATGTTCAGAAGTTATTCCAAATACAGAAATTGATATTTGGCATGCTGATGATGCAGGAGAATATGACAATGTAGGATTTAATTTACGAGGAAAGACACT
>JABICI010000003.1 GCA_018652335.1 Flavobacteriales bacterium | reverse complement strand
TATTTTTCATTTATCTAACAATTAAGAGATATCCTTGTGTTTGGTGCTTCCAACCCTCATAATCTTGGAAATACATCTCATAAACATACTGACCCATAGGCAAATCATTACCCGTCTCATAATGTGTCCCATCCCATCCATTTGAATTTAAAAAACACTCTATCTCCTCTATATTATCCGTTACATATACAAGATTAGAAAAACGATCATATATGTTAAAGGTAAACGTCTCTATTCTTACCCCATTATATTGCAAACAAAATAAATCATTCACCCCATCCCTATCCGGCGTAAAGGCATTAGGAATATACATCCAATACTCATCAGAAACCCATATCTGCTTCGAAGTAGTATCACTACAACCCAAGCCATCCGTTACAATCAAACTAATCTCATAAATACCTATAGAATCAGCATAACTATGAGAAGCATTCTGCTCATACGAATTAGTAGTATTATCTCCAAAGTTCCACTCCCACATCTGAACAGAACCAACTGACACATCATTAAGCTGTACAACTGGATATAATAACGATAAAGTATCTGTCACAGTAGTAAAAATAGCCTCAGGAGATTCCTTTACAGTAACCAATCCACTGCCAGATACATAACCAATCTCATTAGCATCAGAAAATGAAGATAGCAAATAAGTACCCGCCTGTGATGTATTAATAACATGTGGATTAAGAGTAGTAGTTATAGAAGCTTGATTTACCCCATTTATAGAATAAACAAAGGTATACGGCTCTGTAGCTCCACTAAAAGATACCAAAACCTGAGCCTGAGCCGCATCATTACTACAAATACTATCATTGCCAGAAATAAAGGCCTTCAATGGTGGTTGAGGATAAGTCATAAGTACACATGAATCCGATGCATTGGCAACAAACGAAATATTGGTCGTATTAATGTTTGGAAGCAAGGTATTACTATAGGATGTCCACTGATTAAAAAGCCAATTAGGCTGCATAGCAGCACTTACTGTAACAGTCTCACCTGCCCAATAGTTCATAGAATATGGCATGGCCTGTACCGTACCGTTGATGGTAACAACTGCCGAACCAACATTATTAATGTTATAATTAATCTGTACACCTAATCTTTGGTAAACAACAGAATCAACAAAGGTAGTATCACAACCATCAATAATTAAAGACGAAGTAGTGAAAAGACCCGTATCTGCAGGATTAAAAACCATACTATCTGGAGATATAATAGTATCAAAAGAATTGTTATACGTAAAAGGTGGCATAGTCGTCATACTCATTTTCCAAACAAAAATATCTTTCCTTCCAAGTGAATTTAACACTATACCATCAAAATTAGCCGCATCTTCATAAAAACCAACCGCATATACATTACCAAAACCATCAGCACATATATCCCCTGTCCTATCATCATCATCCGTATCTGCACCCGCTAACTTAGCCCATACCCAATCACCAGTACTAGTAGAACCATCCAACTGCGCAACCCAAGATGAGGCTGTCGTATCACCAGCTATCTGTGGCGCTACTGACAAACTACTACTAAAAACTAAAGTGTCCTTTGTTGTCCCACCAAGAAAAACCTGCTTATTGGCATCAACAGACATTTGATATGGCTTATCAGTGCCTGGACCTCTTGCTCTCTTAGCCCATTTCCACTCCCCCTGATTATTCATCTTAGCAACAAAAATATCTCGCTTTTGCTTATGACTTAAAGTATCTGATCCATTAGAAGCATTAGCACCAGGAAAAACCATCGGATTACGATACTCCCCACAAATATAAACATCATCACAAACATCTACAGCAATACTATTAGCCCTATCTGTCTTATTACTGCCTATTCCCTCTGCCCAAAGCCAATTACCATCTGTATCCATCTTAAAGACAAATGCATCCCACTCCCCATTAGATGTAATAGTAAATGGACCATAGGTGCCTGTGTTTTCGAAACCCCCAACAACATAAATATTTGATGATTGATCAATGGCTAAACGATTATCTCTTGATCCTCTAAAATCTTTGATTCCATCAAACTTTTCTACCCAAAGCCAATTACCATCTGGATCTAATTTTCCAACATATCCCTTAGGGTCCCAAGGTGGATTCCAATTAGGATTCTGTAAAGTAATGCCATCAAATTCTGCTGTTTCGCCAATAAAAAAACCAGTTACATAAATAAAACCATCTGCATCTACTTTAACGTCATACGAATGATCATCACCCCAGTTAGAACCAAAGCCAATTACCCACTCAGGATTACCATCAGTATCAATCTTAGCTAAGACGGAATTATCACCCGAATTTGTCTGAGAGCCAGGGACATTTAAAGTACCTGTAGCACCTCGAACACCTAAGTAATACGAACTCCAAAATGTGCCGGTAATAAATACATCGCCACCAGGCGTTACATGCATACCTAAAGCTCTATCATCACAACAACCACCGCTTTGATTTCCTCCAGGAATTGCCCATATTATATCACCAGTTGAATCAAGCTTTGCAATAAAATTTTCTTTATTGTTACCATTTGTACTAAGATTTTGATTTGTAAGAGTTATTCCGCCAAAAGTTGCCTCATTATTATAATAGCCACTTATGTAAATAAAACCCAAAGAATCTGTACCTATAGATATACCCTTATCAGATGCAGCACCACCAAAAGATTTGACCCAGTCTGTTGTCTGAGCTGATAAATTTGTTGCTAATAATAAAAATATAAGTAATGGCTTCATAAAGCAAGTAACAAATATAATTAACTTTCTTAAGTAATTTAATTTACCTTTGTTGAATATGGAAAAGAATGCAGCTGTAGTTTTTGGAGGCACAGGCTTGACAGGTTCCTTGTTGTTAGCACAAATTAGCAATGATCAATATTTTAACAAGATAATTGTTGTTACTAGAAAAGAAATAGCAACAAAAAATTTAAAAATAACTAATAAAGTTATTGATTTCTCAAAAGAAAAAGAGTTCGAAAATTGTATTATCAAAGATGCCGTTGTTTTCTCGTGTATAGGAACAACACAATCTCAAGTTCAAGGAAATAAAAAAAGATACAAAGAAATTGATTTTGATATCACACTAAAGATTGCAAAGGCATCTAAAAAAAAGAATGCAGATAAATTCCTTTTTATTTCATCAGGTGGCGCAAACAGTAAAAGCTCAAATTTTTATTTAAAACTAAAAGGGGAAATTGAAGAAGCTGTAATAAATATCAAGAATAATAGTTTATTTATTATTAAACCATCTCTGTTAATTGGTAAAAGAAAAAACAGAAGAATTTTAGAAGAGATTGGACAGCTTGTTATGCCAATTTTCTCCTTTATTTTACCCTCTACCATTAAGGCTATTAAAGCTAAAACAGTTGCTAAAGCAATGATTAATTTATCAAAATCTAATTTATCTGGTAAAAATATAATTGAAAATAGCGATCTATTTAATTGGTCTAAAAGTTAGTATAGTCAGCTTTTACTTTAAGTAATTTCTTAACCAACTATTATAACTTATAATATCAATCTCTTCAGATTCAGAATCAGATAGTGAAGTTAAAAATTGAGTTTTAAGATCATTAATATTAATAGAATTGACACTATTAGAAATAATATTGACAAAATCCATCTCTCGTTTTAATTCTACATTAGACAAAATAGATTTATAGCCGTTTTTTATTTCACTAATTCTATCCAAAATATCATTTGCCTGATTTCGCCATCTCATCATTACATCAACAATTAAAATTTTAAGCTGAAAAGATTTATCGAGTAAAAGAAAATCTTCTAATAAAGTTAATCTAGATAAGTTCTTTATAGCTTCTTTAAAGTTATTCTTATAATAAAAAATTAAGGCTCTATTTAAATAAATAAATGCACTATACGCTGGCAAGCTTGTTATTATTTCATTTTTACTTGCTAGATCAATAAATTTTAGAGCTTTATCTTTATCTGTCTTTGAGTAATTCAATACAAGTGCATTGTAATAATAGAATAAGTATTTGTCATACAAGAGAGAATCATGTTCTTGCATACTCAGATGTAGCTTATTGGCAAATTCTATTGATTTTTTATACTTTTTTGTTTTGTAAAAACAATTAGATAGATATGTCAATAAAGTTAATTTGTCGTTATGATTTGATCTATCAAAGATATTATCACTTATAAAACTATTATAGCTCTTTAGCAAAAAAACTTCTAATGATGTGTAGTCACGCTTTTCTAGTAAAATACGACTATACATTTTAAATAATTTCAACCTAAATCTTGGTTTATCAATTAAATTATCATTCTCTAAAGATTGACTATATTTATTACTTATTGAGCTAATTAACGCATTATCTAATTTTCCAAAATTTTGTTTTTTCTTAAGTTCATGCATTACTTTAGCGAGCAACATATCAATTTCATCAATCTGATTTAAAGTCTTAAGATTTTGTTTTTTTAAATCGATGTAGGTGTCAACTTCAACAGATATTAACTCATGAGAGAGCTGAATTATTTCAGTATAAATTATAGATAAGACCTCATACAACTGAGAGTTAATTGCTTCTTTCTCTGCTTTTAATAAATAATGAAAGGCAAGTTCTAATTCACATTTATTCTTGTAAACTCTAGAGAGTAAAACAAAACTAAATGATTTCGATTGATTATCCTTCCAAATATGCTGCCATATCATTGAATTATTTAGCTCATTATAGAGTCTATTTTTTATCTGATAATAATTGTTTGAATTAATTTTGAGTTTATTTAAAGCCTCATCCGTATTTAAGACATCTCTTTTCTTTCTCATGAGATCAAATAAATCTACATCTTTTCGATTCTTTGCATTAGTTCTATTAAGAAATAATTTAAAAAACCTAATCTCCTCTTTAGTGAGTCTCTGAACAATAGTATTTAAAAATTTAGACATCTACCTTCTAATAAATTTTTTGCCATTACGAATGTAAAAATTGCCAAATGGGATATTGTTCGCTGTTTTATGTCTTTTACCTAAAACATCATATATATAAATATCTTGTTGCAAATCAGATTTAGGAGAAAACTCATTTAAGTCTGTTATCGTTGATGTTACAAACACTGGAGTAATACTAGTATCTGCAGTAACTGGAGTTTCAAAAGAGGGCCATATTACTATTAAATTATCACCTAAAGATTGATAAAGAATTGGACCTCCAGGCAGAGGATTATTAAAAAAATCTATAAATAATGTGTCTCCAGGAAAGAAAATTTGGGACGGAATAGGATGTTGATAAGTAACAGAAATTGGAGATTGTTGTATAGGAATTGAGGATGGAGTAAAAATAATATTAACATTACAAATAGAATCATAAATGGCAAAATTACCTGTATTAACAATCGCACATAATAAATAAAAATCGTCATTATACTCTACAGTATCAGCATGAATTACATTAACAACACTTGCATTTAAATTTTGTGAAAACGCATCTTCAGAGCAAACAAATAATAATATAAGTAAAATAAAACTCTTTTTATAACTCATGAAATACCTAAAATTTAAACAACGAGTTCGTATTGCATCTAAAATATACATATTTATAATATTAATCAATAATTATTTTTTTCTCTATTGTACCATTATCATATATATATATTAACGGTGTATTCTTTTTACTTTCTGTTGCCCCTCCTCTAATATCAGTTACATTAATTAATCGTTTATTTGAGAAACTAGTATTAATGGTGTTAAAATTAGTAGGAATTACAACATCGCTTAATAATATATCTTCATCACCAGTTTGATATGGCAGAAACTGAAAAATTCCTATAAACATTTCATCCTGAGTGTTTAATCCAGATTGTACAGTAACTGGATTTGGGTTTGTAGGGCTTTGTGTATTATCAAAAGTTCCATTAGCATATATCACACTTCCAGCTGGTATTTTAATAAATTTTTCAAACAGATATGCCCCCTGCCATTCAAAATCCCAATTATTTATTCGAACTAAATTAATTGTGTCATTTACAGGAGTTACGGCATACATTTCAATATACTTTCCAAGTAAATGCATATGAGGAAACACTGACATGAAAGAATAATCTTGAGCTGTAGGACCATAAGTTCCTGATATTTCAGTAACTTGATTTGGAGGTAATATAAAGGGTTGACCAAAAAGACCTTCGTTAATTAAGTAATCACTAGTGATTTCTCTAATTGTAGTATTTTGGGGGTAAAAATAAATTTTTACTTTAGTACTATCTAATTGTCCGAAGCTTCCTTCAGGATAATGCATAGCTAGAGATAAGCTACTATTCGCTGGTAAATTAACTCCAAATGAGTTGTTTTGAGTTTCCGGAAAAACTAACGGCACAGAGCCAGGCGCCCAAGTATATATTGTACCACCTTGAGGACCCATACAATTTGGAGTAGTAACAACTGAATTATTTGGAAATGGATCTAATGAAACTATCACGTGATGTACTATCTGCAAGTTTCCTGGTATCACCTCAACTGCTCTTATTTGCCTGTTTTGTGTTAAATATGAGGGGATGGAAAAGCAAACATAATCATCATTTCCAGGGCCAGCAGTGCTAGAATAGGTTGGGATTTGTATCTCTAAATCAGCTACACCAAGTTGTGATGAATTACTAAAAGTTGGCATTGTTGGTAGTAAAGATGTATCACCAAGAGGAGAACCGTTAGTTATCCAATCAAGAATTGTATTAATTTCATCAATATTTAAAGTGTTTTCATAAGCATAACTTCTGTACAAAGTATCAGGTGGCCACGGTGGCATTTCTCCAGAACTTGTAACATGTTGGATCATACCAGAGTTTGCAACTGTGTTTGCATATGTCTCCAAATTTATCGGGCCAATACCTCCACTATAATGACATTTTAAGCAGTGATCATAAATTATTGGAGCAATATCCTCAGAATAATTAGGACTCTGAGCGATTACACTTATTGGCAGAAAAAGTGTCAGTAAAATTCTATTTATCATATTAAATCTTTTGTTTTCTTAATTCTACAAAATGGAGCAGAAAAATTAGCAATTCATTAATTTAATTAATGGTAAATAGCTAAATTTTTATTAAACTTATTTTTATGTAAGAGGAATTAATTATAATCCTGTGATATACTTATTCAAAAGTAAGAACAATATTTTTAATCTCAATGAAAATAATAAATTATCTTATACATTCAGTAATTAAAATAAAGGATTTACATTCTTTAAGACCTTACATATTCAAAATATTAGTTTATTTTAATATGGACTTTTCCATAAAGTTGATTACGGAAGCATTGGATATTTTAATAGCGCTATGAATTAATGATATCTTTTTGTACTTTGTATCTTTTACTTCAAAGTAATCATACATTCTCCTAAGCGAAGAACTGATCCCATCAAGACTCATATTAGATTTTTCGGCAATCTCTTTATTCAAAACCATAGGATTATCTAATAATATTAAAAGAACTTTCCAATCTGTTTCATTCAACACTCTTTTTAAATGGTCATCAATTTTTTGCTTAGATAATTCGAAATCTTTAGGGTCAACAATAGGAGAAACTTTATTTTCTTTTAAAGATTTAATTTCCTCTAATAAAGCGTCTCTCTTCTTATTATTCTTTTTGTTGTTTAAAAATATAAAATAAACTAAAAGTAAGATTAATAACATAGAGGTAATAATTATCGCAGCTACATTCTTAATTTGAGTAACTTTTAAGTCATTTTTCTCTATCTCGCTATTTAATTTAGCTTCAAACAATATTTTTTCGTATTCACTTTTGAC
>JABICI010000108.1 GCA_018652335.1 Flavobacteriales bacterium | reverse complement strand
TATTAGATCTGAGGCTTGACCAGGACACCAGCCCGCTCTGTCATATATCCAAGTCCCTCCTTGAGGATAGACAGGATTTTCTGCACACTCTGTCCAAACAGACCAAATATATTCTTGATTCCCACCATCGATATTAATATAATGATTCTGAGGAATAAATTCACCTTCTTGGCCATGGCCAGTGATTATTGTTCTTAATTTATAAGCTGTTGCATCAGGGTTTAATAAAATATCTCTTGGCTCAAAGATATCATCTGCCATAATTGCATTATAATTTTTGTATTGAGGTCTCCATATTTGTTGCATATCAATAACATCTCTGCTTGGAGTTCCAACTATAAATAGAAATTTTATATCAATATCTTCCTGCCACTGACCACCGCCACTCATCGTAATTCTTTTATTTCCTTTTAAAATCGGTGTATAATCAGTTACATCAAAATACCAGCTCTTGCCTTCGGGACCAAAATCTAGCCCAAGTCCATATGGAGTTACAAAAGACATTATCTGAAATGCCATTGGATATCTTTTATAATAATACATTTGTGAAATATTAATTACCCCATCAATATTTGTAGTATCTATTGATAAAATATTTCCGTTAGCATCAAAAAGATAAGATAGAGATTCCCAATAATTGTTTGTTGATACGCTAACAATACTATCATTTTGCAATGTTCCAGGATTGCTAAAAATAGAATATTCAGTAACAGTATTTGGATTAGCAGTTAATGAATCTAAAACTGTAGAGGTAGTAATATTTACAGAGTATTGTCCTTGATAAAAAATAATATTTGGTCGGTAATTTGTTTCGGTAAAGAAGTTGTTAAGCATATTTCCTCTAATAAAATTCCAAGTAACATTTCCATTTAAAGATGCAATTTGTTGATTACTTGTATTGTCTAAAGAAGTTATGCCCACACCTTCATTAAATGGGTAATGAGCTACTAAATTAGTATAATCAGGATGTAAAGCATCAACTCGAGTATTCATCCAATCACTAATTGTAGTTGCTGAAAGTTCTTTGTCAAATATTCTAAGCTCTCTAATATGTCCGTCCCAAAAATAACTATTACCACCTCCGTTGCTAGCAAGCTTTAATGTTGCAATATCAATTGTTCTATTATTACCTGTTCCTGAATGCCAAAGAATACCGTTTCTATAAATTTTTTGATCTCCTGTGATTGCATTTTTTGTAAATGCCCAATGGCTCCAATCATTTGTATATTCACTAAGTGTTGCTGCTTTGTCAATTCTATCATAAGATGCTGTTCCACTATTTCCACAATCCCAATACATTCTCCCATTACTCCATGGAAAGTGAATATTTAGTGTTCTTTGATTACTTGCATCATACCCTTCAATTATTGTAGTATTTTGTGGTAATACATCAGCATTACCATTAATCCAAAATGAAACTGTAACTTCGTTAGAAATAGTATTCATGGATGTAGGAGGTAAATCAATATTTTGAGCGGAACTAACAGTAATATGATTGGCATCACTTGAAAATATACCAACAATACTATTTTCTTGTTCTCCAGCAATCATTGTCTCCCCTCCTGATGTAGAGTTAGTAATTGAATACTCAACAATAATATTCGAGATAGAATCCCAGACAAAATCATTAACGAATTGAAACCGATTAATTCCATGTGTTAGTTGAGTATTGGAATTATATACTTCTGTAAATCCATTTACGTGAGGAGCATATCTGGAAATAATACTGTCTGAAGTTAGCTTTAGTTTGATAGATAAGAAATTAGCAGATTCATTTCCACTTAGTATATTTAAGGAAATAGCCTTAATAGTATCATTTAGCAATCCCTGTGCATTTAACTCATTTGCAGTATATAAGAATTGTGCTTTATGTGCATTTTTATCAGTTGAAATTACAAAGTTAAGAGAATCAATACCATTACCAATATTAGTAGAATCCTCAGAAATAATAGAATTAATAACTGAAATCTGTTGCTGATATTGAAAGTAATTATAAACTGGATTTACTGAATAATTATAGAGAGTTCCGTTAAAAGAAGAAATGGTATGGCTAGCTTGAATTGATAAAATTGAATCAATTCTTGTTGAATCGTGAACATATGTTTGACAGCTATAGTCATAAGCGCCACATCCTACTCGTGATGTCCCACCTGGATTATTGTTGTTATTATCTTTACATCTCATATTATAAGACATAATTATTTTTTCAAATGTTAGACTTGTATCAGTTGGAAAGTATGCCATGGTATCTCTTGGAGAAGATAATGATGTAGTAGTATTCCCATTACCATCAGTATACGCATCATGGATAAAAGTTTGAACAACAATAGTATCTCCAGGATTTTGAGCTTTAACGGTTGATAAACACAGTAAAAAGAGAGAAATATTTAAGATTAGTTTCATATTATTTATTTTCTTGTTTGTATTGAATCGTTAATATCTGTAACACCTCCAGAGACAATGAGTTTCATTATTTCAGATGAAGGAGAATCTATAGGGCTAATATAGCTTTGGTCTACTACAAATAGTTGTCCAGAGAATGCATAGGAGTGAGGAAGATACACTAACACTTTCCCTTTTTTTATTCCAATTGAATTCAGATCTTCATTTGTAATGAAACCAATTCTTTCAATTGTGGAATTCTCGTAAATTTTTATTAAAACTGGTTGATTGAAACCCTTTTTCTTGCCAACAAAAGTTTTCATTAAATCTTTCACTGATGAATAGATAGTCTCTAGTAAAGGGGCTTTTTTAAGTAAATTCTGGAAAAAAGAGTATATTGGATTAAATATTATTGATGATCCTAAAAATCCCACTGTTGTAATAAAAGTAATAATGATAATTATTCCTAGTCCTGGAAAATTAAGAGGGAGAATTCCATCAATTTTATTAAAAGCCCATACTACAAAGGCTCCTGTTACCGTTATAGGTACAATAAATAGAAGACCTTGTAAAAAATAATTTATAAGTTTTTTCATATCTTTATACTATTAATGATTTTGAAGTTATAAAAATACTAATCCTAAAAATAATAAGCATGAAAAATTCATTTTTTAACATAACACTAATTTTTTCCTTTCTTGTCTTCGGATGTTTCTCGACAAATGCTCAAGTAAGAGTTAAAAAAAATGTAAAATCAAATAAAGTAAACATAAAGGCTGGAATTAAAAACAATAGAAATACTAATAAGCGTAATAAGAAAGTTGTCGTCAAAAACAATGCTTATAATAGAAACGGAGTAAGAGTTAAAACAAATCGAAATAGAGTAGTCGTAAATCGTCCAAATAGACCTAAAGTAGTCAGAACTAGACCAAACTATAATAGACCAGGATATTATTGGGCTCCAGGATTTTGGAAATGGAATAGCTTTTTTGGCATTTACTCTTGGCACAAGGCAAGGTGGATCAAAGTAAAGCCAAATCATTATTGGGTACCAGGATTTTGGGAAGCTTCACCTGGTGGTTTTTATTGGATCGAAGGATACTGGGAAGTATCTTACTAGTAAAGCGACATATATTCCATAATATATAATTAATGATTTTGTGTTGAAAAGTATTTATACTAGATTTATTGGCTACTCCTTTTTATGTAATTTTGAAATATAAAAATTTTCCTATGTACAAATCGAATTTATATGTAGCTTTTTTACTTTTTGTTGTGAGTTCATGCATAACGCCTAAAATACACAATGTATTAATTGATGAAAACGAACTTGCTAAGTCTCAATTACAAAAACAAGAGTTAAAAAATCTTAAACAACTAACTCAAATAGAGGAACTTAATGTTGATATTAGTGATATGATTGCTAGAGTAGCAAGTTTGGAAAGTGACTCAATAAAGAATGAACTAGCTGTTAGAAATTTAAATATTAAGTATAACAATCTAAGTGAATCCTATGATTTACTTATGTCAAAAAAAAGTAGAGATATTTCTGACAAAGCAAAAGAAATCAAAAGGCTAATAGAAAAGCTAGATCAAGTCCAATCAGAACTTTTTTCTAAAGAAGACGAGTTAAGTAAGATTTCTGCATCTTTAGAAATTAAAGAAAATGAACTTCAACTCGCAATTCAGGACTTAGAGGAAAGATCAGTTAGAGTTTCTGAATTAGAATCTATTATTAGTAATAAAGATAGTTTAGTTACTGCACTAAAAACAAGAATAACTAATGCGCTTATTGGACTTGAGGGTGATGGGCTTACTATTCTACAAAGAAATGGTAAAGTGTACATTTCATTAGAAGAGAAATTACTTTTTGCATCTGGAAAATATACTGTTAATGCTACAGGTATAAATGCTCTTAATAAACTTTCAAATGTCTTGGAAACACAAACAGATTTAGAGATTTTGGTTGAAGGCCACACAGATAGTATTCCTTTTAATAGCAGGGGAGCAATTGCTGATAACTGGGATTTAAGTGTTCTTAGAGCAACAAATGTGGTAAAAGTTCTTACTCAAAATTCTAATCTAAGCCCACTTCAATTAACAGCAGCAGGACGAGCAGAGTTCGTTCCAATTGCTAGTAATAAAACAGTTGAGGGAAGAAGTTCTAATAGAAGAATTGAAATGATACTTTCTCCTAATTTGGATGACTTATTTAAATTACTCGAAGAATAATATGAAAAATTTACCATTAATCTTATTTTGTTTAATTGCTTTTTTCTTAATTAAGAAGCGCTTTTTTGATAATACAGACTATAAAAGTATGCTAGATGAAGGAGGAGTTATTATTGATGTTCGTTCTGAAGCAGAATTTTATTCTGGCCATATTAAGAATTCAATAAATATACCACTTGGCGAATTACCTTCAAAGATTATGCAGTTTAAAGACAAAGATCAACCAATTATCACTTGTTGCGCTTCAGGAATGAGAAGTGCTGGTGCCGCAAAAATATTTTCTGCAAAAGGATACAGTAATGTTGTAAATGGGGGTGGATGGTCAAGCTTAGAGAACAAGCTTAATAAATAAAAGATTATTACAAAATGAGACATTTTTTTGATTCAGATGTCTGTATTTAAGTTCAAAAAATTTTCAATTATACAAACTAAATCAGCTATGAAAGTTGGTACTGATGGCGTACTTTTAGGAAGTTGGATTAATTGTCAAAAAGCAAAAAAAATTTTAGATATTGGTGCTGGAACAGGTTTAATTTCGTTAATGTTAGCGCAAAGAAACAAAGAGTGTAATATAACAGCAATTGAAATAGATAAAGATACCTCAGAAGAAGCGAAAATAAATATTAATAACTCAAAATGGAGAGATAGAATTTCAATTATAAATATTAGTCTTAATAATTTTGCAACTTCTGAAAAGTTTGATTTTATTGTTTCTAACCCTCCTTATTTTCCGGCTAACTATTCTAAAAGTAAAAGAGCGATTGCTAGACATACTAACTTATTGTCTTTTCAGGATTTAATTAAATCTACTGTAAATTTACTTTCTAGTAAAGG
>JABICI010000045.1 GCA_018652335.1 Flavobacteriales bacterium | reverse complement strand
TTCAAAATACTGAGGTTCAGTTAACCCTGAAAGATAGTTGTCATAAAACATAAGTTTTCCAGTTGGATTTTCATCTGACTGAAAAATACCATCTTCTCCTCCATTAATTAAAAAAGCAAATAAATCATCCTTCCCGTCATTATTATAATCAAATATTATATAATTATCCTCCCAAATAAAATATCTAACAGAACAATTAAAACAATCCCCATTAGCTATATCATCTTCGGTACTTGGGCAGTTACCTTCTTGAATTTCAAAGGAGTATAAATCTGTTAAAAATTTCTTGCCAATTTGATTATTCGCCACTACAAGTCCTGAACTATTATCAATATTTAAATCTGTTTCTGAACATCCATTTTCATTTACCGTTTCATCAGGATTTGTGAAAGGACACTGATCATCTAAATCTAGAACACCATCGCCATCTGAATCATCACAAACATCTCCAATTCCATCACCATCAGAATCTTTTTGATCTGGGTTACTTGTATCAGGACAATTGTCTAAAGAATTAACAATACCATCATCATCATTATCGTTATCAAATCCTGAATAATTAATTTTAACAACACTAGAGATGTTTGAAGGATCATCTTTAGAATTAAAAGTTAAAAATTCATAAATACTATCATTGTCAATATCAACTGGCATATGCCAACCATCTTTAACTTTATTTATATTAAATTTTTTAAACTTTTTACCAGTATTCATGAATAATGGAATTTCCTTATCCTCTGAATTAAATCTAGCATTTACTACTAAATCAGAAAAACCATCGTTATTAAAATCTTTTACTACAAAACCATTATGAGCACTACCTGTATTGTCAATAAATTCTCTTTCATTAAACCATGTGTCTGTAATTTCACTACCGTTTAGATTAAATACATGAATACTTGCATGTTCACCATTTTCAAACGGTTCCTCAAACATTCCAATAATTATTTCTTGGTTTCCGTCTCCATCTAAATCTTCAATGTAAAATGTTTCTCGATTAATAATACTCCCTGCATTTCTTAAATTTTTATTTCTTTTAAGTTTAATTTTTTGAGGATCTTTTGAGTCAAATTTTCCATCTTTTTTATAAATCCAAACTTCCGGATATGAATATGAGCCATTATTAATCCACAATTCTTTTGGTTGAGTGTATACATATATGTTTTTATCATCTTCTTTTGCTAATAGAGAATGATACTGCCCCTCATACCTAGTGTTTTCTGTCCAGGGAAATATAAATTCTTTGCTTATATTTTTATTTTTATCTATTGAATAATTAGTAAAAAAATAATTACCCTCTTTTTCTGGATAACCTGAATTGATTACAACATTCAATAGTTCTTTTTTATTGTTATTATCAAGATCAATTAAAAAGGCCTGATCATAAGCGGGAAAATCAAATTTATCTCCTAAATCAACTATAGTTGAATCAACTATTTTACGAGTAAATTTACTTTCTTCATTAATAAAAAAATGAGCTGGATATCTTTGCCCTTGATCTTGATAATAATCAGGTTGCTTACCATCTTCTCCATGATAGTTGTGACTTGGTAAATACACATCTAAATCACCATCATCATCAAAATCATAAACTGTTTTTCCGTAAAAATGTGCGTCTCCTCTAGATATCATAATATGAGATGTTAAATCTTCATATTTTTTATTTTCATTATTCCAAAGAAAAATACCAGCAATGTGACCTATTTCAGGTTGATAGTTAGAGACTATAATTAAATCTTTAAAGCCATCACCATTAAAATCTTTGTAATCATAAGAATTATTTGTCCCAAAATAATTTCTGTTATAATTATTATATCCTTCATTATCAACAAGTTGTTGAAATTCAGAGCTCACTATGACTACATCTTCAATAATTTCAGAACTTTCAATTGAGAATGTGTCTTCGTAATTATCACAAATGTCTCCAAAACCATCACCATCGCTATCTTCTTGATTAGGATTGTATTTATTTGGACAATTATCCTTGGAATCTTCTATTCCGTCTAAATCTTTATCATCAAACACCAAATTATACCATGAATAAATATCCTCTAATTCATTTTTTAAACCATATTTATGAACAAATCTTAAAGCATTATAACCCTCAAGCGAATTATCTCCATCAATATCAAACATCTCAAATCCAGTATAATCATGAAAATTTGCTAAATATCTTGGTTCAAAATAATCACCCATATTTAAAAAAACAGGAACTGAATAATTATTTTCATCTGTAAGTGTCCATGAACCTTGATTAAATACTATATCTGTACGTCCATCATTATTAACATCTGTAAAAAGAGGTGGATTTCCTAAGGAGTAATAACTCTCATGAATATTATTTGGAAACACAGCATTTGTAACATCTTTTAGTTCACCATTATTAATTTTAAAAGCTTTTAACATACTAGCTGGAACACCCTCTGCTACCGTCCCATAATATCTTCCGTTTCTAATCAACCATAGAACTATAAGTTTTTCACCGTTAAAATCAATGATATCTATAGGATCACCTTCCCATCCAATCATAACTGGAGTCTCAAAAGTACTTACCACGGAAATATTATCTAATTCTGGTTTGATTTTACCATTTTTTGAAAGTGATACAGAAAGTGAATATTTTCTTATATCATCTTGTGTTGAGTCGTAAGGCTCTCCATTATAATCTGTTGAAGATCCAAAAAATAATAAATCTTGATTTCCATCATTGTTAAAATCAATATTTCTTATTCCACCAATTGGTTCATCGTATATTGAAGAAAAATCATAAACTCCATCAGAAATATATTCATTGTTTACATTTTTCTTAATTATAAGTCTAGGGTTTTTACCAGTATTATCTAATTCTGAATAAATCAGCTCTAAAAGATTATCATTGTCAGCTTGTAACAAATTATTGGGATTTATATTTACGCTTAAAGAATCTACAGTAAAGCCGCCATTTCCATCATTTATATAAAGTGAATTAGGTCTGTGAAAGGAATCACCATAATATTTAGGTCTGTTTGTTACAGTACCGTGAAACACATCAGGTTTTGTAATAATATCAAAATCATTGTCGTTATCTAAATCTATTGCATGAATATCTGTTCCCTCTGATTTTTCATCAAATTTCCATTTTAAGCTATAAACAATAGAATCATTAACTTTTTCTTTTTCAAATAGCGCAATTCTTGAAAAAAGTCTATCTTTTTCATCATTTGATAATATTCTATCATATTCGTAACCTAAATAGTAATTGTATATCCTTGCCAATAATTCAGTCTCACCATCATTATCAAAGTCTTTTAATTGTAAACCACTAGGAGATTGACCTTGGTAAAATCTTTGGTCTTCATAAATTAAATCTTTATTAATATCATTAATTAATTCGGTCAAGTTATTTTTAACATTTTCCGAATAATACATTAATTGATTATATGGTGCTACAATTTGGTCAAATGGCATGATATCAAACTCACCGTCTTTGAGATTTATACTCTCTGAATCAGATGTTTGAATATAA
>JABICI010000017.1 GCA_018652335.1 Flavobacteriales bacterium | reverse complement strand
CTTTTTCATTTTTATTAAATTTGGTTAATACGTTTGCAAAGATAAACCTCTTTAACAATTGGCACCTACAAATTATCACTCTTTTTCACATTAATATGTTGGTATTTGACTTAAAGATTTGAAAAACAGCAGTTTAAGGGTAAAAGTTTTTTTTCATTTTTTTGCTAAAAAAATTTTAAAAACACCAAATTTTGGCATAAAAACGTAAAAAACCTAAAAAAAATTAAAGTGTGATGTAAAAGTCAGTTTAATATTTTATCCACTTCCATAGTTCTTTATAGCTTGCTTTCTTACCATACATTAATATGCCAGTACGATATATTCTTCCAGCAATAAATGTAGTTGTGATAAATGTGCCTACTAAAATTATCATTGACAGATATATTTCCCAGCTTGGAACACCAAAAGGTAATCTTACCATCATTATAATTGGTGATGTAAATGGAATCATGCTCATCCAAAATGCTAAAGCTCCCTCTGGGTTGTCTATAATAGGTTGAATGAGAATAAAAGATAAAATTAAAGGTATTGTAACTGGAAGAATGAACTGCTGTGTATCTGCTTCAGCATCTACAGCTGACCCTACAGCTGCAAACAATGAACTGTACATTAAATAACCTGATAAAAAATAAAATATAAAAGAAAAGAAAATTTGAGTAAGATTAATTCCACCAGTAAGACTTGCTACTTTAGCTAAAACAATAGATTGATTACTTGAAGACATAGCTGAATTTACAGTAGAGTCTAAAAACCATAATTCTGCTACTGTTGATATTACTAAAGTGAGTATTATCCATAATAGAAATTGAGTTAATCCAACAAATGCGACTCCAAGAATTTTTCCCATCATCAACTGAAATGGTTTAACTGAAGAAATAATTACTTCTACGATTCTACTAGTTTTTTCTTCAATAACACCTCTCATAACCATTGTTCCATACATAAAAATAAACATGTAAATAAGAAGGCCAGCCATAAAACCTATGCCCATGCTTGCTTCTGAGTTTGAATTGATGCTGTTTCCTTTTTCATCTACGATTTTTGTAATAATAGTTATTTCACTTTTTGCACTTTCTATTATTAGTGGATTTATACCTGCTTCTTTTAAGTTTATTATTTCTAAAATTTGTTCAATTTGTCTTTCAATCTCGTTGCTAACATTAAGACTAATTTGTTGGTTAGAGTAAAGAGTAAAAGTATTTTCAATAATATAAAGCAAAGCATAGTATTCACTATCATTAAAATCCTTACTTAGATTTTCTGCTTCTAAATCAGGAATTTGGCTGAAATGAAGCATCTCAGTATCTTCTAAAATAAATTTATTTTGGTAGTTTACTGCTATCAAACGTTTCTCTTGAGATTCTTTTGCTAAATAAATAGGAACTATCATCAGTGCGGCTATTAAGATAGGACCTAGTATTGTCATTACAATAAAGGATTTCTTCTTTACTCTAACTAAAAATTCTCGTTGTATTATTAGCCAGATTTTAAGCATCCTCTACTACCTTAATAAAGATTTCTTCCATAGAAGGAATATTTTTCTTAAACGAAATGACTTCATGATTTTTATTAATAAAATGTAGTACTTCTTTCAAATCAACATTTTCTTTTAGTTTAATTTGATGATGTTTATTGTAGTCAACTGATTCAAACAAGTTATTATGTTTTAAATCTTTTTCTTTAACTTCTAAATCAAAAGTATTATTAGTAAATTGTTTTTTAATTTCCTCAATTGGTCCCTCAAAGATTGTTTTTGATTTGTTTATTAATCCAATATGGTCACAAATCTCTTCAACAGATTCCATTCTATGTGTAGAGAAAATAATTGTTTTACCACTATCACGAAGTTCTAAGATTTCTTTTCTAATAATAGACGCGTTTATGGGGTCAAATCCAGAAAAAGGCTCATCAAATATTAATAGTTTTGGATCATGTATTACGGTAACGACAAATTGAATTTTCTGGGCCATTCCTTTACTTAGTTCTTCAACTTTTTTGTTCCACCAACTTAATATATCTAATTTTTTAAACCAGAATTTTAGCTTTTCAATGGCTTCTTTATAAGGCATTCCCTTAAGTTGGGCTAAATAAAGTGCTTGTTCTCCAACTTTCATTTTTTTATAAAGACCTCTTTCTTCAGGCATGTACCCAATATATGAGATATGGTCTTTTTGCAGTTTTACTCCATCAAAAATGACCTCACCACTATCAGGAGCTGTGATTTGATTTATGATTCTCATTAGAGTAGTTTTTCCAGCTCCATTTGGACCTAATAATCCATAGATACTTCCTTTGGGAACAGAGATATTTACTTCACTTAATGCAGTATAATCTCCATATCTTTTATCAACATTTTTTACAATAAGGAGATTATTTACCATTTGATTAATTGAACATTTCTTTAACACGATCAAAGAATGATTTATCTTTGTGTGTTGGGTTTGGTTTAAAATTATCTGATTTCTTACAGTTTTCAAAAAATTTCTTTTCTTCTTTAGATAATTTTTGTGGCGTCCAAGTGTTTATATGAATAAGTAAATCTCCATTTCCATATCCGTTAACTGAAGGAAGCCCCTTTCCTTTCAAGCGTAAAATTTTCCCGCTTTGAATTCCTTCTTCAAGTTTGATTTTTACTTTTCCAGTTACAGTAGGAATTTCAACAGAAGCACCTAGTGCGGCATCAGCAAAACTAATGTAATGGTCAAAGTGCAGGTTTTGCCCATCACGAATTAATTTGTCATGTTCTTCAATAGAAATTAATACAATTAAGTCTCCATTTACCCCTTCAAAAGGAGCTGCATTTCCTTTGCCACTAACTTTTAATTGCATGCCATCTTCAACTCCTGCCGGGATTTTGATCTCTACCGTTTCGGTCTCTTTTATCATTCCGTTGGCATCTGTACCTGATGGTCTGTTGTCTATGCTTTTACCATTACCATTGCAGTTGGGACATGTACTTTGAGTTTGCATTTGACCTAATATAGTATTACTCACTCTAGTTACTTGCCCGCTTCCGTTACATGACTTACAAGTAGTGAAGGTTACCCCATCACTGTTAACTAATCTACTAACTTTAATTTTTTTCTCAACACCCTGAGATACTTCTAAAAGATTCAGTGACAATCGGATTCTTAAGTTAGTTCCCTTCATTACCCTTCTTCCTCTTCCTCCACCACCAAAACCACCAAAACCACCGCCACCAAAAATATCTCCAAATTGACTAAATATGTCATCCATATTCATACCACCTCCTGGACCTCCTGCACTACCGCTCATTCCAGCATGACCAAATTGATCATATCTTTGTTTCTTTTCAGCTGAACTTAACACATCATAAGCTTCGGCAGCCTCTTTAAACTTTTCCTCAGCTGTTGGATTATCTGGATTTTTATCGGGATGATACTTTACAGCCAGTGACCGATATGCTTTTTTAATTTCTTTCGCAGTTGCACTTTTGCTAACTCCAAGTATTTCGTAATAATCTCTTTTTGACATTTTTTATTTTTTATTTGCTACAACAACTTTTGCATATCTAAGTATCTTACTGCCCAAAAGATATCCATTTTCAACAACATCAATAATCTTGCCTTCATCTTTTTTAGATGATGCAGGAATGTTTGATATTGCTTCATGAAAATCGGTATCTAGTTCTTTTCCAATTGGATTCTCCATGGATTTTAGCCCCTTCTTTTCAAGTTCTGTTTTTAGTTGTTTGTAAATTAAAACAGGACCATCCTCTTCAGAGTAATTATTTGCTTTTATTGAGCGTTCAAAATTATCAAGAATTGGCAGAAGTATTGACATTATGTCTTTATTTGCTGTTGTAAAAAGTTCTAGTTTTTCTTTAGCTGTTCTTTTTCTGAAATTTTCAAATTCAGCAAATAATCTTAAATTCTTCTCTTTTTCATTAGCTAATAAATCCTCATTAGACTCATCATTTCCGTCTTTAGAAGTAGTGTTTTCTTCTATTTTTGAATCTATTTTTTCTTCAATATTTTGTTCTTGCGTTGTTGATTCTTTGCTTTTGCTTGTCTGTTTTTTTTTCTTGCTCATATTTTTATTTTTTACACTATAACTTTAGTGCAAATATTTTGCCAATGATTAAAAGAAGACAATTTGTCAGTTTATTTTTTTTGGCTCTCTAAGAAACGTTGAAGTGATGGCCCTTTAAGATCTTTTGCAATGATTATCCCATTACCATTAATAATGACATTACTAGGAATCGATCTAATGCCGTATATATTTGATCCTTCAGATTGCCATCCACCTAGGTCAGATGTGTGATACTCCCAAAACAGTTGATCTTTGTTTATAGCCTTTACCCATGCATCTTTTTTATTATCTAATGATAGAGAATAGATTTCAAAGCCATTACCATTTTTAAACTTTGCTTTATTGTATTTTCTAAAAGCTTCGACAATATTAGGGTTTTCTCTTCTGCAAGGTCCGCACCAACTTGCCCAAAAGTCTATAAGCACTAATTTTCCTCTTAGGCTTGATAGGCTCATTTCCTTATTATTGGGATTTTTGTATGATAGCTCTGGAGCAATATCTCCAATTTTAAGCCCTATTGTACTAGATTGTGAAAATGTTAAAAAAGGGAAAAAAACTAGAAGGAATATTATTTTTTTCATTGTTTTATTTTGATTTTTAATCTACTCTTGTAATTTGTGCACCTATCGCATTTAATCGTTTATCGATATTTTGGTACCCTCTATCAATTTGTTCAACATTATGTATTGTGCTTTCTCCATCAGCAGCTAAAGCAGCTAAAAGTAGTGAAACACCTGCTCGTATATCAGGAGAGGTCATAGTAGTAGATTTGAATTTAGATTGATGATTTAATCCTATAACAGTCGCTCTATGTGGATCACATAAAATAATTTGTGCCCCCATATCAATTAACTTGTCAACAAAGAAGAGTCTAGATTCAAACATTTTTTGATGTATTAAAACACTTCCCTTAGCTTGAGAAGCAACAACTAGTACAATACTTAGTAAGTCAGGAGTAAAACCAGGCCATGGGGCATCTGATATTGAAAGGATAGAACCATCTATAAAGGATTGTATTTCATAATTTTCTTGAGAAGGCACATAGATATCATCTCCTTTCCTTTCTAATTTTATACCTAGTTTTGAAAATACTGAAGGAATTACTCCTAATTCATCATAATTAACATTTTTAATGGTAATTTCTGATTTTGTTATTGCAGCTAATCCAATAAAAGATCCGATTTCAATCATATCTGGTAGGATTTTATGCTTACATCCTGCTAAATATTTAACGCCATTTATCTTAATTAAATTTGAGCCAATTCCAGATATTTCTGCTCCCATAGAATTTAACATTTTACATAACTGTTGTAGATAAGGTTCGCATGCAGCGTTATAAATAGTTGTTTTACCCTTTGCCATTACTGCAGTCATAATAATATTTGCGGTTCCAGTAACTGAAGCTTCATCCAATAGCATGTAAGTGCCAACTAATTTATCAGCACTAACTCTGTAGAATTCTTCTTTTGTATCATAAACAAATTTTGCTCCTAGCTTTTCAAATCCAATAAAATGAGTATCGACTCTTCGCCTTCCTATTTTATCTCCCCCAGGCCTAGGAATATATCCTTTTCCATATCTAGCAAGAAGAGGGCCTACAATCATAATAGAGCCTCGAATTCTACTACTTTTTTCCTTATAGTCTTCTGATGATAAATAATCAATATCTATATTTTCAGCCTTAAAACTATATGTAGATTCATTTATTCTTTTTACTACAACATTTAAATCTCTTAAAAGGTCTATAAGAATGTTTACATCTCTAATGTCAGGAACATTAGCCATTATTATTTCTTCTGGGGTTAACAGAACTGCACATAGTACTTGTAAAGCTTCGTTTTTTGCTCCTTGCGGATGTAAATCTCCTTTAAGTTTTATTCCACCATTTACTTTAAATGTAGTCATCTAGTTTTGATGTTTGTAGTTTTTTCTGTAATTTTTTTTCTTTGAATGACTCTTTTTATTATGGTTGTTTCTTTCTTGCCTTACTGAAGCAGATCTAATAAATTGAAAGTCATCTGCTAAAGAAAGACCGTTATTTGAAAGTTGTTTTAAATGCATTCTTATAATGTTATTATCTACAGAGCTTTCATTAAATAGAATATATGATTTTTTCATTTGGTTAGCAATCATTCCAGTCATTATTTCTTTTTCAAGACCCGTTTTTGACAAAGCTGATTCAATCATATTGGGAATAGTGCAACCATAGTATGAGAATTTTATTTTGTTGCCCGGGTATTTCATTTGTGATGGTTTCTCAGCTAATTTCTCTAATTCAGGTATAGGATATGGTGATGTTACATTTAATTTAAAATCTGACATTATATGAAGATGATCCCATAGTTTATGAGAAAATTCTTTAACATCTCTTAAGTGAGGATTCATTTGTCCCATAAATGCAATAATAGCATCAACACATTCTTGCTGTTCTTTTTCATCTTTTATTGTTAACGCATGATTGATCATGTTTTGAACATGTCTACCATATTCTGGTATCGTAAGATCGTCTCTATCTGTATTGTATTGCATGAAGTGTATTTATTACAAAAGTAATAAAAAAGCCCGCCTAATTATAGAACTTAGTTGTGAAAGTTTGATTATTAGTATGTTGATTAAAATTCAATTGTAAGACCTGCAAGATAATTTCGAGTTGCTTCTGGAAAATATCCAGCCATATTATATCCTCTTTGACTATCAGCATTAACGTATGGATCACTATCTCTTGGATCCCAATTTTCAGAAATAAATCTATAAATCCATGCGTTACTTACATATTGCAAGTCAAATATATTGTTTACCTGAAATGTAAATTTGGCTGATTTGAATATCTTACTATTCCAAAAATAGGTAAAACGAATATTATTAACTAAGTAGTCGTTTAACATTCTATCTTTAGAAGATGTGTTATCAATATACTGTTTTCCAACAAATTTACTAATAAAATCTAGTTCTGTGTTTTTATCAAATTTATAGTTTATAATAGATGAATATACTCTATTAGGAGAGAAAGCAAGATCAGTATTCTTGTAATCAATTGTTTCTTGATCACCAGTGTCCCAATTATCAATATATGCAGTGTGTTCTATGATTTTATTTTCACTAAAGGAAATGTTTCCAGACCAATTAATCTTTGTGTTTATTTTGTAATTAGCTTCAATTTCAATTCCTTTTCTAAACGATTTATCTATATTCACTCTAGTGTTTGCGCCAACATCATTTATTTGCCCTGTTAAAACAAGTTGGTTGTCATAGTTCATCTGGTAAAGATTTACTGATAAGTTTAATTTAGGACTAAGATACTTATATCCAATCTCAGTGTCATAAAGGGTCTCTTGAATTGGTCGAGATTTAGGGGTGCTTTCAACAAAGTCGTTTCTGTTTGGTTCCCTATTGGCTACAGCATAAGAAATATATAATGATTGATTTTTATTAATAGTATGAAATAAGCCAATTTTAGGATTGTAAAAATTAAATATTACATTTTGCTCAGCAACATTGTTGTTTTCATCTTTACCTTCAAAGGTGTAATCAACTTTTCTATTTTGAAAATCTGCATAAATATTTGTTTTAGTGGAATAATTATAATTAACTTTTAAATACATGTTTTGATCATATTTTTCTGCTTTGTTCCAATAATATTGATGATCTATTGCTCCATTACTTGAGTATTGTGCCCATATGATATTTCCGTAATGTTGGCCTGAATATTTGTTGTAAGATCCTCCTAAGATTAAGTTTGTGCTTTTGAAATTATGATCGATAGAATAAGTTATTCCTCCAAAATCATTTTTAAGCCATTTTCTTCTAACTAAATTAGTTGTAAATATAGTGTCAGCAGATATAATGATATTGTCAAGCCCATAATCATTAAACTTTTGACTCAATTTCTCTTGCTCGTAATATCCTTCGCCATGTGTAAAATGATATGCGATTTTTAACTTAGTTGACTCACTTGATTGCTTACTATAGTGCAATTGATAATGAGTTTGTTGATAATTATCTACCTCATTTTCATAAGTGTAGGAGTTGAAAGTACGATTAGTATCTAAATAATTTAACGGCACTCCATTCCATGCTTGATAAGTTAGTTCTTGACCAGAAAATATTAAGGCTTTTAACACTGATTTTTCCCCCAAATACGTTCCTTCTAAATATATTGATTTTAAGTTGGCAGAAGCCCTATCAATGTAACCATCAGATGCTATTCTAGATATTCTAGTGTCAATAATAAAGTTATTATTGATTAGTCCGGTACCAAATTCAATATTATTTTTAAGAGTATTGTAGCTTCCAACTGTATTGCTTGTAATAATATTAGGCGTTAATTTAAGTTTATTTGTTTGAAGATTGACAGAAGCCCCAAATGCTCCAGATCCATTTGTTGAGGTCCCCACACCTCTTTGGATTTGTATATTATCAATTGAAGAAGAGAAATCAGGCATATTTACCCACCATACTCCTTGACTCTCTGAATCATTTAGTGGGATACCATTTATTGTAACATTTATTCTAGTTGGATCTGTGCCCCTTATTCTAAATCCTGTATATCCAATTCCAGCACCCGCATCTGAAGTTGTAACTATTGAGGGAGACAATGAAATGATGTAGGGCAAGTCTTGTCCAAGATTACTTTTGATGATTTGATCTTTATTTATGTTAGTAAATGAAACAGGTGTTTTTTCACCTGCTCTAAGAGCATTAATATTTACTTCATTAAGTTGTTGTTTAAATATAATCGAATCATTTGATTCTTGTGATTTTAAAATAAATGGTAAAATAAGTAAAATACAGAGTATTAGATTTTTCATCTTTGAAGATTTTTTTAATTTGCTTAACATTGACAAGATTCACGGGGTTGAAACTTGTAACTATATAATGTTCACTCACTTCCCTATTCTGAATTACCAGATCAGGTTCAATGGGTTTAATCTCAGCCTAATGGCACCCCGTTATAAGATTTTACAAAATTAAAAAAAAATAATTATTTAAATAATTTAGTAGAAACTATTTTTAATGAATTTGAAATTCTGTTTTTTCCTTCAACTATGTAGTATTTATGATTAAGAGATGAAATTTCATTAAGATATGTATCAAAAAGTTTAATTCTATCTTCTGGGTTTTCTCTTAATGGATCAGAAACCCATTTAATATCTGGTTTACATAAAAGATAAAAACGATTTTTTTTTTTTTGAGACTCAATTTGTTCTAAAATCCACTCTTCACAATCACCATATTTGTATATGCTCCATATTTTAATTGTAATTAGATCAGTATCAAGCAAAAATCTCTTTTTTTCATTTTTTAATTGTTTAATTGCAATTGCAAGAAGATCTTTTTTTGAGTATTCTCTGCCAATTTCTGTAAGGTATTCTCTTGCGTATTCTTTGTTATATGGTATTTTAAAATGTTTAGAAATAGCATCACATAATGTTGTTTTCCCACAACTTTCAGGGCCTGTTACAATAATTTTAGGCATACTTTTTACTGTTTCTTAACCAAGAAAGGTATCCAAAAATTGCAATTATGCTGTACAAAATGAATAGCAATGATGTTAGGTGAAGTTCTCTGCTAAAATACAAGTAAACTGATACTATATCAATAACCACCCAATACAACCAATTCTCTAATATTTTTTTAGTTAACATGAATGTAGCAATAACTGAAAATACAGTAGTAAAAGAATCGATTATTGGCAATTTCGATGATGTATATATAGTGAAGAAGTATCCAAACAAGAAAGCACATAGAGTGCCAAGAGAAATAATTAATAAGTGTTTACCGACGCTTAAATTAGTTATTGTAAGATTATTACTTGATTTACTCCAATTTAAATAGCCATATACAGCCATTATTAAATAAAAAATTTGTAGTCCAGTCTCAGGAAAAAGCTGAGCATTAAAGCAAATATAGATATACAAGGAAACACTAATTATTGCAAAAATCCAACAATTGATATTTTGTCTCGAAGCTAATGAAACATAAATTATTGATAAGGCTACAGCAATGATTTCTATTATATTCCAATTAAAATTTATGTTATTTAGGAAAGAAATAATTTCGTTCATACAGAATTTACTTAGTTTCAATTCTTTTTAGATAATCATGTTAAGAATTGATGTATTGCACTTGAAATTTCAGTAATTAAGTCTTCGTTTTTTTCAATAGCATTACCTACAACAATAATATCTGCTCCTGCCTTACAGTTTTCCAAAGCTTTTTCACCACAATTTATTCCCCCACCAATAATTAATGGTGCATCAATTGACTCGCTTACTGTTGCGATCATTTGTTCAGAAATAGGATTTTCTGCTCCACTTCCACCATCCATAAAGATAAGTTTTAATCCTAACATTTCCCCTGCCATTGCTGTACATGCAGATACAGTGTCTTTATCTGCTGGTATCGGAGTTGTATTACTCATGTATGATGCAGTTGTCGGTCTTCCACTATCAACAAGTATATAGCCTGTTGGTAGAACTTCCAAAGAAGATTGTTTTAGTATTGGAGCTGTTATCACCTGCTTTCCAATTAGCATTTCAGCATTTCTTCCTGAAATTAATGACAAAAATAGAATCCCATCAGCTTTGTCATTTACTTGCATTGCGTTTCCTGGAAATAATACAACTGGAATAGTAGAATTATTTTTAATTGTTTTTAGGCAAGTATCAAGACTATCATATGTAAGTAAACTACCTCCTACAAAGAAATAATCTACTTTGGCTTTTTCTGCTTTATTAATAATTGTCAAGAGTTGGGTTAAATTTTGTTTGTCAGGATCAATTAAAAGTGCAAATGATTTTTTATTTGCCTTTTTGTCAGAAATTATTTTATTGTAAATACTCATGTTATTTGTTTCATTTGCAAAGATACACTAAATAAAATGTATCGATTTTATTATAAGATAGACTTAATTTTTCTGTTTTAAAATTTGCAGATACAGTTCCAGATGTTCTTAATTCAAATGGATAAATGTATATATCTGACTTAAAATTAACGCTTCCTTTTTGATGCCATTTGTAAATAGCCTCTTTACAACACCACAACAATGTTGCCTTTTCTATACTTAGATTATTTAGATTGCTTTCGCAAATAAATCTTGGGGATAGAGAAAGAGCTTTTTCACTAATCTTTTGAATATCAATACCAATTTTAAGTTTGCTAAACCCAATTGCTACTAAATTATTTGAATGTGAAATTGAAATGAAATCACTAGTATTAATTTGAGGAGCACCAAAATTATTATATGATATTTTTGCTTCAGGAATAATTTTATTTAGCAGTAAATTTCTAGAAAAAATTTCTTTTTTTCTTTTTTCAGACTTGAAAATATAAATATCAGAAATATCAGATTCTTTTTTAAGATCATCTAAAGATTCTGTTGTATTCCAAATAGCAATAATACAATTGCTAAATTTTAATTTATGAGCTAATGGCATGTCTTTAGAAATTAAGTGCTAAAATAATAATAATGCCTATATTTGCAGCCCTTAAAAACATAAACGTTTAAACTATGAAATATAAAGTTAAAGACATCTCATTAGCAGAATGGGGTAGAAAAGAAATTACGTTGGCAGAAGCTGAAATGCCAGGGCTAATGGCTATTAGAGAAGAATACGGTTCAAATAAACCACTTAAAGGCGCAAGAATTGCAGGCTGTTTACATATGACAATTCAAACAGCAGTTTTAATTGAGACTTTAGTTCATCTTGGAGCAGAAGTTTCATGGTCTTCATGTAATATTTTCTCAACTCAGGATCAGGCGGCAGCGGCAATAGCAGCAACAGGAGTTCCTGTATATGCATGGAAGGGAATGAATGAAGAGGAATTTGATTGGTGTATACTTCAGACGCTTACTGCATTTGAAGGAGGGAAGTCATTAAAGATGATACTTGATGATGGAGGTGATTTAACAAATATGGTTTTTGATAGGTTTCCGGAAATGACAAAAGATATTAAAGGCTTATCTGAAGAGACAACCACTGGTGTGCATAGATTATATGAGCGTATGGAGAACGGTTCACTTGTGTTACCAGCAATTAATATTAATGATTCAGTCACAAAATCAAAATTTGATAACAAATATGGATGTAAAGAGTCATTGGTTGATGCAATCAGAAGAGCAACTGATGTTATGATGGCAGGAAAGGTAGCTGTTGTTGCTGGATATGGTGATGTCGGCAAAGGCTCTGCCGCTTCTCTAAGGGGTGCAGGGGCAAGAGTAATAGTTACTGAAATTGACCCAATTTGCGCACTTCAAGCTGCGATGGATGGTTTTGCTGTTAAAAAAATGGATAATGCTTGTCAAGATGCTGATATAATTGTAACGACAACAGGAAATAAAGATATAATACAATCTCGACATTTTGAGAGTATGAAGGACAAGACTATTGTTTGTAATATTGGACATTTTGATAATGAAATCGATGTTGCCTGGTTAAACGATAATTGGGGGCACACTAAAAATATTATAAAGCCTCAGGTTGATATGTATACTGTAGATGGTAAAGATATAATTTTACTAGCGGAGGGCAGATTAGTTAATTTAGGCTGTGCCACTGGACATCCTTCATTTGTTATGTCAAATTCTTTTACTAATCAAGTATTGGCTCAGTTGGAGTTATGGTCTAACTCATCAAATTATGAAAATAAAGTATATATGTTACCCAAAAAATTAGATGAGAAAGTTGCTCGATTGCATCTTGCTAAGATTGGTGTTGAGCTTGAAACTTTAAGGGGTGATCAGGCTGATTATATTGGAGTTGAGGTTGAAGGTCCATTTAAGCCAGAATATTACAGGTACTAAAGTTTTGCAAAATTTCTAGTTACATTTTGTTTATGTAATATTCAATTTGTTAAAACTGAGTAAAAATCGTAATATTGCTTCATTAAAATAAAAAATAATGAAAAAGGTTTTTGCTATACTTCTCTTGTTTTTTAACATAATTTATGTTCAAGCTCAATGCGCAATTGATTATAACTATATTCCTATTGGTGTCAACTATGGTCTTAGTACTGATACATTAGCCACTGGAACTGTTGGTCAAATGTATGATGAGGATATTACTTTTTTTCTACCAACTGATACAGTTGATAACGGACTTTACGTAACTTTTGTAGATTTTCATATTATTTCAATATCTCTTCCACTTGGAATGACCTGGGAATGTAATAACACTATTGCAAATTGTCATTATGACCCCTCAATCACTCAATACGGATGCGTAAATATTTCAGGTACACCATTAATTTCTGGAAGTTACAATGTTGATGTTAATCTGATTGCCACTCATAGTCTATCATCAATAGCTGGAACAGAAAATATTTCCTTTTCTCTTCCTTTAACAATCTACCCTGACACTTCTTTGTCTTCTAATTTGGGTTTTAATATGTCTTCTTCAGTTGCTTGTGCTCCAGCTACAATAAGTTTTACAAATAATAATGTAGGAATGCTATCTTATTTTTGGGACTTTGGTAATGGTAACACCAGCAGCTTAGAACAGCCTGTTGACCAAATTTATAGTCAGTCTGGTCAGTACATAATCCAATATTCAGCAATTCAAGCAAATCCAATATATTTTTTAGATAGTATTGAAATTGTTTCAGGAAATTGTTCTGATAATATATTGATTGGCGATGTAGATTTATTATACGATATCAATTCTACTAACGGTATGATTCAATCAGTTAGTGCTAGTAATGCAATAACTCAGGCTTTTCCTTTAATGATCAGTATTTATAATCCAGTGCAAGTGTCAGGACAAGATGTGATAATTGATGTTTGGGATGATGACGGATGGCCCTGGGGGCTTGAATACTGTGGAGGATTGACATTTTCCCCTCAGCAACAAGCAGGTGTTTTCTCTGAGAATGGCGGAGGGTTATCAATAAATTATTATGTTTCTGAAATTCCAGCAAATTCTATTACAACTTTTGATACAGTCTTTGTATATGACACTCCTTTAGTACCATCTTTACTATACGATACAATTAATAATTTAATTACTTCTTCACAAGATACTTTATCTAATCAGTGGTATTATTATAATAGTCCAATTCCTGGAGCAATCGATTCATTTATTCAGCCATTTACATCTGGATTATACTCATTGGTTGTAGTTAATAATTTTGGATGCGTCTCTTCATCATCTGATGTTTGGGTAGTAATTTGTGATTCAACTTATCAGCCTCAGTTGGATTATAATTCTTCACTTGCTTGGATAGTAGATTCTGCATTATACTCTCTTTTACAATGGTACAACGACGACGGAATAATTATTGGTGCTACACAATCTTTTCTTTCAGTAACTGAAAATGGTATGTATTACGTTGTTGCTACTGACGAATTCGGATGTTCTTATTCCTCAGAGTCAGTATACTTGGGTGCTAATGTTGGATTAAACTTCTCCAAACCTGTTACAAATGTATCAGTTGGTCCAAACCCAATTTCTGAAAATTCTAGTTTGACAATTTTTGTTGAAGGCTTGTTACTTTCTAATGTTATTATTAGAATAACCGATATTCGAGGCAATCAAGTTTATCAAAAAACTATAAAATCAGATGAGTTTCCTTACCAAATATCTAATAAAATTGTTCGAGAACTTAACAATGGTGTTTATTATTTAGAAGTAATTACTAATGGTCAAAAGAGTATTAATAAGATTATTAAAATTAATTTTTAATTAAAAATTCTCATTATTGAATTTTCTAAGCTCCAATTATATTGTTTTAATGGTAAAAGTGCTGGTGCATTTATTGCTTCTCCTGAACTAAAAATCGAAAATGCAGAAGGGCAACATCCACAATATGCAATTCCACTATTTACAGAGTCTATAGATGCGCAATTTAATGAGGGTTCATAGCTGCAATTTCTGTCATAGACTTTATATTCATTACCAATCGAGTGATAGATTATAATTCCTTCTATTCCTCCCTCAATAAAAATATGACTTCCATTGTTTATAATGTTACTATTTTCTGGAAGACTTAGATCTATTATTTCATTTACGTACACATTTTCAATAAAATCATCTTTATTGTTACAACTCACAAAAATTAGTGAAAATATTATTATATTTATAACTGAGTTCATGATGCAATTTTAAACAAAATAAATGAAAGTATTATCCTTAATAATTTCAAAATATTTATATCTTTACAAGCTCTAAAACTATATAAAAGCTTCAGTATTATGTCGAAAAAAAATTATTTAATAGCACTATTTGCATTATTTTCATCTTTTGCATTTGCACAAACAGGTACGCTTAAGGGAGTTATAACTGATGCAATGAGCGGAGAGCCTATTCCATTTGCAAATGTTATTGCTGAGAAAAACGGAAATCAAATTGGAGGTACAACAACTGATTTTGATGGTAATTATACAATTAAACCACTTGAGCCTGGAAATTATGTAGTTAAGGCAACTTTTGTTGGTTACGGAACTGTTGAAATTACAGGTGTTATAATCTCTTCAAACAAAATTACGCCTCAAGATATTAAATTACAAGAAGGTATTGCTATAGGTGAAGTTCAAGTTATTGCCTATAAGAAGCCTCTACTAGATAAAGATAATTTATCAGGAGAAACTAAAACAGCTGAGGAAATAGTTGCCTTACCAACTAGAAATGTATCTTCTGTTGCTGCAACTACAGCAGGAATATATCAGAAGGATGAAGGTGATGGTGTAAATGTAAGAGGATCTAGAGGAGATGCTACAGAATATTATATTGATGGAATTAAGGTTAGAGGAGCTATGGGTGTTCCGACATCTGGAATAGAACAGATAACAGTAATTACAGGTGGTGTCCCTGCAAAATACGGAGATGCGACTGGGGGTATTATTTCTGTAACAACAAAAGGACCATCTAGCAGATTGGCTGGAGGATTAGAGTATGAGACATCGTCTTTGTTTGACGATTATAATTACAATTTAGTTGGATTTGCGTTATCTGGTCCTATTTTGAAAAAAAGAAAATCTGATGGTACTAAGGGGAATTCAATAATTGGTTATTTTTTATCAGGAGAACTTAATAGTAACGATGATACAGACCCTTCTGCAATTGGAAGATGGAAAGTTAAAGACAATGTTCTAGAAGGTTTGAGAGAAAACCCATTTGTAGTTGCTCCAAATGCAACTGCTGGTTTCTTGAGTTCATCTGAATTTCTAAATAAATCTGATTTTGAATTAGTAGACGCAAAGTTAAATTCTAACTTTAAAAAAATCAATGTATCAGGTAAATTAGATTTCAAACCATCTAAAAACACCTTTTTATCTCTAGGCGCAACTTTTTACGGAAGAGAAAGTGATGATTTTTCTGCATGGAGGTCTATGTTCTCATCTGATAATAATAGAAAATCTTCACAGGTTACATATAGACTTTTTGGTAAGTTAACACAAAAATTTGGTTCAGAAGAAACAAACTCTGAGGAAAGTGCTTCTGCTATTAAAAATGCTTTTTTTACTATTCAGGGTGATTACACTAGTAACAATTATACATTTGGAGATGCAAATCATGCCGATAATATTTTTAACTATGGTTATGTTGGAAGGTTTAACACATATAAAGCTCCAATTTATCAAGAGGGCGAAGCTATAGATTCTTTAACAAATACGATTTATACTGGTCAAACATTAAATGGTTGGGCAGATACTTTATTTACATTTGAAGCTAGTAACATTAATCCTAGTTTGGTTAACTATACATCTGCTTATTATGATATGTTTTCAGAGTATGGTCAAAATTCTTTTCAAGCTGCAACTATGGGGAATTTCTTTGGTGTCAATGCATCCAATGATGGTGTGATAAGAACAGCAGCTGATCTTAAGGGGCAAGGACTGCTTAATGGTAATTCACCTGCTAGTGTGTATTCTCTTTATGGAAATCATGGGACGATGTATAATACATATGCTAAACAAGAAAATACACAAACTAGCTTTAAAGCCTCAGGATCTGCGGACATAAAATCACATGAATTATCTTTTGGATTTGAGTTTGAACAGAGAAAGGATTATTATTGGGGAATTAGTCCAATGGGATTGTGGGGTTTAATGCGTCAGCAAGCTAACAAACATATTTTAGAAAGAGACTTATCAAATCCGATGCCTGTGTTTGATGCAAATGGTATATATCAAGATACAATTAATTATGATAGATTATTTGTTGGTTCTGAACAGTCAGATTTTGATAGAAATTTAAGAAACGAGTTAGGTCTTGATCCATATGGAGTTGATTTTATTGACATTGACTCATATGATCCTTCACGTTATTCATTAGATTTGTTTAGTCCTGACGAGTTATTAAATAATGGATCATCGCTTGTTTATTATTATGGGTATGATATTTATGGTAATCAACTAACTTCTACACCCACTCTTCAAAGTTTCTTTGAGGAAGGGAGCGATAGGTCTATTGCTGCTTTCAATCCTATATATACTGCTGGATACATTCAAGATAAATTTGCAATCGATGATTTAATTTTTAATGTCGGTCTTAGGATTGATAGATATGATGCAAATCAGAAAGTATTAAAAGATCAGCATTTACTTTATAGTGCCTTCACTTCAAGTGCAAATACTGATTTATTAAATGGGACTGACATTCCTTCAACTATTGGAAATGATTTTGTTGTATATGTTGATGATATAGAGAATCCTTCTAGTGTTGTTGGATACAGAGACAATACAGATGACTCATGGTATAACGCAGAAGGCTTACAAATATCTGATCCAACTTTACTTGCTGAAGCTGCAGGAGGTAAAATTTCTCCATATTTAATTGATGCACAATCTGCTAAAGAAGGTATTGTTAATGTTGATCAAGCTTTTGAGGATTATACTCCGGAACTAATATTTATGCCTCGAATTGCTTTTTCATTCCCAATTTCAGATGAAGCTCAATTTTTTGCTCATTATGATGTCTTAACACAAAGACCACCTGAAGGAAATAGACTTGAGCCTGTTGACTACTTGTTTATGGCTGATAGAGTTGGCGCTACTTTAAATAATCCAAACCTTAAGCCTGAAAAAACTGTTGATTATGAACTAGGTTTTGCAAAAACATTATCTTTAAAATCTGCATTAAAAATATCAGCTTTCTATAAAGAATTGAGAGATATGATACAAATTACAAATGTTTTATCGGCTTATCCTGCCCAATATTATACTTATGATAATATTGATTTTGGTACTGTAAAAGGTATGTCTATCAACTATGATTTAAGAAGAACAAATAATGTTCAGTTAACTGCAAATTATACATTACAGTTTGCTGACGGGACAGGTTCATCAGCAACTTCAGGACAAAGTTTGGTTAACACTGGGCAGCCAAATCTAAGAACCACTATTCCACTTTCTTATGACCAAAGGCATGCAATATCTGCTGCAATTGATTATCATTATGGAGATGGAAAAGATTACAATGGACCAGTTTGGTTTGGTTTAAATGTATTTGAAAATGCTGGTGCAAATTTAACATTAGCGGCTGGATCTGGTACTCCATACTCTAAGCAATCAAACATAACTCAAGAGGCAGCTGATGGTATAAATGACCGATCAACTCTTGAAGGTTCTTTAAACGGATCTAGATTGCCTTGGCAATTTAGAATTAATATGAAAATTAATAAAGAGTTTGAGATCAAATGGAACGAGAAGAAAAGCTCTCATTTAAATGTGTATTTACAAATACAAAATTTAATGAATGCTAAAAACATTATAAGTGTTTATCGTGCAACAGGTAATGCTCAAGATGATGGCTATTTAACTGCTGCGGCATCTCAGAGTGCTATTGATGCTAAAAATGATGCTGATTCTTTTAGGTATCTTTATTCATTAGCAGTTAATAATCCAAATAACTATAGTTTGCCTAGAATGATTAGAGCTGGTGTTAGTTTACAATTTTAATATATAGAAATAGATAAAAAGAAAAAAAGTTTTTATGAATAAGAATATCAAACAAATAATAATACTATCAATCGCTTTCTTTACGACAGGATTGATGGCAAAAGAAAATGTTGAGAATAATAGTCCAGCAGTTGTAGTTAACACTAAAGTTGCAGCAGGATGTAATCCATCTACATCTCAAACAGATCTTGATGTAAATAATATAAGAACTACTATAATGGCAGGTGGTGATATGTGGTGGAATTTATCAGATGCAAGATATGAAATACCTAAAGATGGTAATAAGCATTCTATGTTCGCAGGTGCACTATGGATTGGAGGCGTAGATGATGGTGGTCAACTTAAGGTAGCAGCAATGACTTACCGTCAAAGTGGAAATGACTTTTGGCCAGGGCCGTTAAATACTACAAATGCAACTATTTCTGCTGACGAGTGCAATAAATGGGATAAGCATTTTAAATTAGAAAGATCTGAAGTAGAAGAGCATATTGCTAGAATTAACGTTGATCCAACTTATACACCTCCTGCTTCTATTTTAGAATGGCCAGCTCATGGAGATCCTGCTCAGGGACAAGATGAATTTCTTGCACCATATTACGATGTTAATGGCAATGGTCTTTATGAACCATACGATGGAGACTACCCTGATTATAACATAACAGGAACTAATGATGATGCTAAGTTATTTGGTGATCAAACACTATTTTGGATTTTTAATGATAAAGGAAATATTCATACAGAGACAGAAGCAGAACCACTTGGATTAGAAATTCATGCACAGGCATTTGGTTTTGCATCTGATAATGAAGTTAATGACATGTCTTTTTATAACTATAAAGTGATTAATAGATCAACATTACCTTTAAATGATACATATTTTGGACAGTGGGTCGACGCTGATTTAGGATATTACCTAGATGATTATGTAGGTTGTGATGTTGGCCTAGGACTTGGGTTCTGTTATAACGGAGATGCTGAAGATGAAGGCGCAGCTGGTTATGGTTTTAATCCTCCTGCCATAGGTGTTGATTTCTTTCAAGGGCCAATTGCCGATCAGGGAGATGGAATTGATAATGATAGGGATGGTGTTATTGATGAAGCAGGCGAACAAATTATTATGTCTAAATTTGTGTATTATAATAACGATTTTACTGTAACAGGAAACCCAGAAGGAGGAACAGATATTTATAATTACTTAAGAGGTATTTGGAAAGATAATGTTCCAATGACTTATGGAGGTGATGGTCATGGTGCAGGAAATGGAACTACAACGGATCTTTGTAATTTCATGTTCCCTGGTACATCTGATGATGCTTTTCCTGGTCAAGAATGGACTGAAGTAACTGCAGGAAATGTGCCAGCTGACAGAAGGTTTTTACAATCGGCAGGACCCTTTACACTTGAACCTGGAGCTGTTAACACAATTACAACTGGTGTTGTTTGGGCCAGAGCTAAATCAGGAGGACAAACTGCATCAATCCAATTACTTAAGATTTATGATAGAGAGGCTCAAGCACTATTTGATAACAATTTTAATATTCTTAATGGACCTGATGCACCTGATTTGACAATTAGAGAATTAGATAAAGAATTGATTTTTACTCTTTCAAATAGTGGAACTTCAAATAATATTGATCAATCATATGCAGAGAAAGATCCATATATCACAAAACCAGATAACTTGCTAAATGATAGTGCTTATACTTTTCAAGGATATTTAGTTTATCAATTAAAAGATGCTACTGTTTCAGCAACTGATTTAGATGATGCTGATAGAGCAAGATTAATATACAGATCTGATATCAAAGATGATGTGTCTGGAATTGTAAATCAATATTTGGACCCAATTCTAGGCGTATACACACCAATTGAGGAAGTCGCTTCCGTTTTAAGCGAGGGAGTAATTGGTTCAGTTGATGATGGTGTATCATTCTCATTTCAGATTAAGGATGATAAATTTGCATTAGGAAATACTAGATTAGTTAATCATAAAACATATTACTTTATGGCAATAGCCTATGGTTATAATAGAGCAGAAGAAAATGCTTCTCCTTATGATGTGAATGCGATTGATTACGACGGAAGAAATCAACCTTACATTTCAGGAAGAAGAAATATTAAGGTTTATTCTGCAATACCTCACTTTATTGAATCAGAAAGTAATGGAACAAATATAAATGCTTCATATGGTGATGGAGTTAAGTTAACTCGATTAGAAGGTCAAGGAAATGGAGGAATGTCACTTGAGCTTTCTGCTACAACTGTCGAAGAAATTCTAAATTCACCTGATCATAGAAGTCTGTATCCTGAATATGAACAAGGTAATGGGCCTCTAACCATTACTGTAGTTGATCCTCTTAAAATTCCAAGTGGACAATTTACATTTAAATTAATGAACCCTGTTATTGAACTAAACAAAATTGTATCTTACAACAGATGGGAGTTAACAAATAATGAAACAGGAAATATTGTTTCATTTGCTAATGATGATATAGCTGTTGGCTCAGAAAAGTATATTTCTAAGTTAGGATTAAATGTTAAAGTATTGCAAACAGTTAACCCTGGTTCTGATCCTGACAACATTGAAAATAATGGGTTGATTTCAGGTACTATAGAATTTGATAATAATAATGATCGATGGTTATCAGGCGTAGCAGATAGAGATGATGAAAGTGCATTTTTCAGCTTATGGGGTTTTAATTGGATTAGATCTGGAACTTTTGTAAATGAAACGAATGCACAGTTAAGTGATTATAGTTCAGACGATCCAAATGGAGCATTTGAGGGTGCTGTTGTTCAAACAACTAATGCATTTGGCGGTTTTGAATGGACTGGAGGAACATGGTCTCCTTACAGATATGCTTCTTACTTTAATGATGGTCCTGGATTAAGTAATTCTATTACTAATCTAGCAAAGTTAGAAAATCTAAATTCTGTAGATATTGTATTTACAGATGATAAATCTAAGTGGAGTAGAGTATGCGTAGTGGAAGCGCAAGATGATCCAGCTCTTTCTGAAGGTCAACAGGTAAAAATGGGACTAAGACAATCAGCTTCACTAGATAAAGATGGTAACATAGATGATAGTAATACAATGGGATTAGGATGGTTTCCTGGTTATGCAATTGATATTGAGACTGGAGAGCGTTTAAATATTATTTTTTCAGAAGATTCATGGCAAACTTCTGAAAACGGTAATGATATGTTATGGAATCCAACAGGTAGATTAGTAACTGATGATTTCCCTCAATATGACCCTACAGCACCAACAGGAGAGCAGTTTACAGGTGGAAATTACTTGTTAGGTGGTAAACATTTTATTTATGTTGTTAGAGGAGAATCATGGGTAAAAGCAACTGATGATTATATTAATGACATTACTGAATGTGATTTCTCACCAAATTATGATGAATCTTATTGGATTTACGAGAAACTAATGGAAGAATCTTTGACATCAAAATGGGCAGTCTTTAAAAATGTCACATGGGTTGGGGCTCCAGTTTTAGCGCCAGGAAGAAGTCTTAATTTATCAAATACAGCTACAGTTAAATTACGAGTTACCAAGCCTTATAAACAATATGAAACTGTTGACTCAGACAAATTTTTTGACAGAGATATGGCTTTAAATCTAGGAAGTAATTATGTAGTTGCATATGAGAATTCTGCAAGTTCTTGGGGTGGTAAAAAAGTTACTTACGATGGGGTAGATTATGAAGTTGGCGAATCTTTCATTGCAACAGCCACAACAAATTTCTCGGGTTCAGCTAAAGCTAGAGTAATTGAAGCAATTTCAATTAATGGTTTTAATCCAACATATAGTTTTAGTACTGAAGAGATTGTTGCTGTTAAAGGAAATGTATCAGTTGCTTTAGATGCTATGGAGACGATAAAAGCTGTTCCTAATCCGTATTATGGATATTCTACATATGAAACAAATCAACTTGATAATAGAGTAAAAATTACAAATCTTCCTCAAAGAGCGTCTATAAAGATATACTCTATAGGTGGTGCGTTAGTGCGAACAATTGAAAAAGATGATAATATTACTTCTGTTGATTGGGATTTGAAAAATGACTTTGGTATTCCAATAGCTTCAGGCTTGTATATTATTCATGTTCGCGCAAAAATATGGGACTCCAATGCAAACGAATATGTAGAAAAAGACAAAGTAATTAAATGGTTTGGTTCTTTAAGACCTATTGATTTAGATACCTTTTAATAAATAAAATATATAGACGATAATAAATAGTATAGATATGAAACAAATGAGTAACTTGATAAAGAAGACTGTAGGTATAGCATTTATATTCCTTTTTGTTAATACAATTTTTGCTGGAAATCCTCAGAGATCAGGTCAAGCAGGAGCTTCAGAATTATTAATTAATCCTTGGGCTAGAACTACAGGTTGGGCAGGAGCAAATGTAGCTGGAGTAAGAGGATTAGAGGGGATTTATTCAAATGTAGCGGGACTTGCATTTACTGAAAAAACTGAGCTTGTTTTTTCTCAGACATCATGGTTGCAATATGGCGACAAAATGTTTTCCGCTAATGATGCTGTTAGTACAATTAGTTCTTTTGGGCTTTCTCAAAAAGTCGGCGAATCAGGAGTTTTAGGTTTTTCTGTAATGAGTATGGATTTTGGTGAAATTGAAATAACTACTGTAGAATCTCCAGATGGTACTAATTCAACGTATACGCCTAGTTTTATGAATATGTCCCTATCATATGCTAAAATATTTTCAAATAGTATATATGGTGGTGTTACGGTAAAAGTAATTTCTGAACAAATATCAAATGTTTCTGCTAATGGTGTAGCTGTTGATGCAGGTATCCAGTATGTTACAGGTAAAAAAGACAACCTTAAATTTGGAATTTCTTTAAAAAATGTAGGTCCTAGAATGTCATTTAGTGGAGATGGACTTTCATTTAGAGGAATAGTTGGAGATGGTGATGATTATAAGATGACAGTAGAACAAAGATCATCAGAATTAGAATTACCTGCACTATTAAATATTGGAATTTCATATGATCTTACACATGCTCAGCATAGATTAACTGGCGCGGGAACATTTACATCTAATTCATTTCAAAAAGATCAGTACAGGTTAGGGGGTGAATATGCATACAAGGAGTTATTTATGGTTCGTATGGGGTATACATATGAAGATGGAATAAGAACACCAAGTACAAGAACAACTGCTTTAAGAGGACCTTCAGCTGGTTTCACCATTGAGTTACCTATGGGTGATAGTGGATCTACATTTGGTTTAGATTATTCATATAGACACACAGATCCTTTTCAAGGATCACATTCAATAGGGGCTAGAATAAATCTATAAGGTATTAAAAGAATTTTTCAGTAACAGTAGGATATTATCCTATTTATTTTTTATTATTATTATGAGTAAAATTTATTTATCACAACAAGGTTATGATGATTTAAAATCTGAATTGCAAAAATTAAAATCAGAAGATCGTCCTAATATTATTTCTCAAATTGCTGAAGCAAGGGATAAAGGTGATTTATCTGAGAATGCTGAGTATGATGCTGCTAAAGAGGCGCAAGGTTTATTAGAAGCTAGAATTTCAAAATTAGAAAATGATTTTGCAAATGCACGTGTACTAGAAAAGAAAGATATGGATACATCAACAGTACATTTACTAACTAAAGTAACAATAGTTAATCCCGCTAATGATATGATAATGACTTATGCTATTGTCTCAGAATCAGAATCAGATTTAGCTTCCAATAAGATTTCATCTACATCTCCAATAGGTAAAGGGCTTTTAGGAAAATCAATAGGTGAAATTGCAGAAATAACTGTTCCTAGTGGCATTGTTTATTTTGAGATTAAAGATATTCAACCTCTTTAATGTCTACCATATTTACTAAAATAGTAAAAGGTGAGATTCCATCATATAAAATAGCTGAGAATGATAGATTCTTTGCTTTCTTGGACATAAATCCCATAGTATATGGTCATGTATTGGTTATTCCAAAAAGAGAAGTAGATTACATATTTGATTTATCTGACGAACACTTTGTGGAGCTGTTTAAATATTCTAAGAAAATTGCAATTGCTATGAAAAAAGTAATAAAATGTAAACGTATTGGAATCTCTGTCATAGGTTTAGAAGTCCCACATGCGCATATCCATTTAATCCCTCTTCATACAGTTTCAGATATTAATTTTGATGTAAAAAGATTAAGTTTTTCTGAAATAGAAATGAATGAAATTGCAAAAAAAATCAGTTCTTTTTTATAATTTTTTTTGGGTTATTCTTTATGAAAGAAGACCAGTTAGTATAATTTTTATTATGGCTATCTGAATTTCTTTGAAAATAATGACAGACTGCAGCAGCTAAACCATCACTTGCATCAAGATGTTTAGGCATTTCATTTATTTTTAAAATAGATTTTAGCATTGATGCAACTTGTTCCTTGCTAGATGTTCCCTTACCAGTAATTGCCATTTTAATTTTTTTTGGTGCATACTCAAATATCGGAACATTTCTATATAACGCAGCTGACATTGCTACCCCCTGAGCTCGTCCAAGCTTTAACATAGACTGAACGTTTTTTCCAAAAAAAGGTGCTTCAACAGCAAATTCATCTGGCTTATACTCATCTACAAGCTGTAAAGTTCGTTCAAATATTTTTTTAAGTTTTAATTCATGAGAATTTAATTTAGATAAATGAAGCACTCCCATCTGAATTAAATGCATATCACTTCCCTTAATATGAATAATTCCATATCCCATTATAGTAGTTCCAGGATCAATACCTAAAATAATTTTATCAGTTTTCAATTGTTATCTTTGTTTAAACAAAACTAATAAATGAGAAGTAAAAAAACTCTTGGCTTTCTAATAAAAGTTTTGATTGTATTATTAGCATTATTCTTTTTATACAAACAGCTCATCTCCAAAGGAGATGTTATTAGTACTGATTTGAATAAAATACGTGTAAATATAAAAGAAAATTTTCTAACTATTTTACTTGTTGTGTTGATGATGTTTGTTAATTGGTTTTTAGAAGCTTTAAAATGGCGAACTTTAATTTATAAAATCGAAAAGATATCACTTAATCAATCTATTAAAGCAGTATTTGCAGGTATCACTGTATCATCTTTTACTCCTAATAGGGTTGGAGAATATGCTGGAAGAGTCTTTTGTATTCAAAAAGCAGATAAGGTTCAAGCTGTATTAATCACAGTTATTGGATCTATGGCTCAGTTAATAACAACTATTATTTTTGGCTTATTAGGTTTTTTGCTATTGCCAAATTTAATGCCTGATTTCAAAATTCTATTATCAGATTTTGTCTTTTCATATCCACTTATGGTATTTGTTGTTATACTACTTATCGTTTTATTAATAACACTTTTTCTTAATGCATCTGTATTTTCTGTAATTTTATCTAAGTTTAAATTCTTAAATAAGTATTCTAAATATAATGAGATATTCTCTTTCTATAATTACTTTGACTTACTAGAAACATTACTGTACTCAATAGCTAGATACTTTGTGTTTACTACACAATTTTTTATATTATTACATGTTTTTGATGTTAATGTTTCATATATCGATTTTCTTATTTTAACAACAACCATGCTTTTTGTTATTTCAATTATTCCTACAATTGCTATTGCGGAGATAAGTACAAGAAGTTCAGTTGCACTATTTTTATTCACTCTTGTTTCCAATAATGTTACTGGTATTTTATCAGCTACATTCGTAATGTGGTTTATAAATTTAGTTCTTCCTGCTCTAATAGGAATTGGCGTTATTTTAACTCTAAACTTCTTTAGAAATAAATGATTATAGTGATTTTGATAATTTTAATTCTATATGTAAATAAAATTTTACAGTATAGATTTGGATGGAATAACAATATTGTGACAAATAGAAGTGCACATCCTAATGTTTCGGTTGTAGTTTCAATAAGAAATGAATCTCACAATATTT
>JABICI010000130.1 GCA_018652335.1 Flavobacteriales bacterium | reverse complement strand
GGTAAAGGATTAGCAACTGTTTACACTTGTGATTTAACCCACAAATACATTGAAATTAATGCAGATTATAGATCATAAAAAATTACAGTTAGTTGTATCAATTGCTCTTATAAATGAGAATGATCAAATTTTAATATCAAAGCGTCCAAAAAAAAAATTTTTATCAGGGTACTGGGAATTTCCTGGTGGAAAAGTTGAAAAAAACGAAGTTCCTGAAAATGCTATCATTAGAGAAGTTAAAGAAGAATTAGACATTGATATTAACAATAAATGTATTGCCCCACTTTCTTTTTCAGAATTTGATTATAAAGAATTCCAATTATTATTGCTTTTATACGTTTGTAGAAGATGGGAAGGAGAGCCTAGATCTATGGAGCAAAATGAAATTCAGTGGGTAAAAGCAAATATGTTAAGGCAATTCAAAATGCCTCCAGCTGATGACTCATTAATATATAGTCTACAGGACTTATTCTAATAAAATATAAATTATTTAAGGATTACATTATGAAAGAAAATAATAAAGTTGTTATATATACTAGCTCTCTATGCGGATTTTGCTACAAAGCAAAAGTTTTACTGAATAATTTTAATATTGAATTTAGTGAAATTAATATTGATAATGATTACGATAAAAGAAAAGAGATGATTTTAAAAGCTAATGGCAAAACTTCAGTCCCACAAATATTTTTAGGATCTGTACATATTGGTGGATGTGACGATTTATATGAGCTTGCAAGAGAAAATAAATTAGAAATTTTTAATAATTAATATGTCTTTTAACCTATCATTAACGTGTCTTCAATATACCTCAACAGAACAAGAGAGCGTTACTCTTAAAGCTATAAAACCTCTCATAAACGAAGCTGTTAACCATGGCAGTAACTTTATAGCGTTACCTGAATGCGCAACCTCTCTTCAAAGTAACCCTGAACAAACAAAAAAAATAACAACAACAGAAGCAGAAAATATTAGCTTACAAACTTTTATAGAAATAGCAAAAATTAACAAAATATATATTTTAATTGGTTCATTACCAATAAAACTTGAACATAAAATAGCTAACAGGTCATTTTTAATAGGACCCGGTGGTGATATTTTGTATAGATATGATAAAATCCATTTGTTCGATGTAAAATTACCCAATGGAGAAATATTTAAAGAGTCTGAAACATACTCACCCGGCTCTCAAGCAATAATAGCAACTATAGAACAAAAAAATAAAATTAAAATTGGCATGACAATATGCTACGACATACGTTTTCCTCATTTGTACCAAGACTTGGCTCAAAATGGAGCCCAAATTATTACCGTCCCTTCAGCTTTCTCAAACACAACCGGTCCTATACATTGGCATACCCTATTGCAAGCCAGAGCTATAGAAACAGGAAGTTTTATTGTAGCCCCAGCTCAAACTGGACATCATCAGTGTGGTAGGAATAGTTTTGGCCATTCTTTAATTATTTCACCTTGGGGAGAGATAATAGCGGATGCTGGCAAAGATGTTTGCTTTATTAATACTATAATTGATTTAGGAGAAGTTAAAAAAGCAAGATTAGCAATACCATCGTTAAAGTCACATAAACGTTATTTAACTAATTTTTAAATATTTTTCTTCTTTTAATTTTAATAATTCGTCTTTTTGTAAAGATAGTAAATTAATTAACCTATTTTCTACTGCATCACCTATTTTCTTTATAGCTAAATGTGGATCTCTATGAGCGCCACCAGTTGGTTCTGGTATAATTTCATCAATGATATTAAATTTTTGCATATCTTGAGCTGTTAACTTTAACGCTTCTGCAGCATGATTAGCATTTTCTGAGCTTCTCCATAAAATAGAAGAGCAACCCTCAGGTGAGATTACAGAATAAATTGCATGTTCTAACATCAAAGTATTATTTGCAACTGCTAATGCCACTGCTCCTCCAGAACCTCCTTCTCCAGTAATTACAGAAATCGTTGGCACACTTACTTGTAAACTTTTTTGAATGCATCTAGCAATAGCCTCTGCCTGCCCTCTTTCTTCAGCTCCCTTTCCTGGATAAGCTCCAGCAGTATCTACAAACATGAGAATTGGTAATGAAAATTGATCAGCCAGTTGCATCAAACGTATAGCTTTTCTATAACCCTCGGGTCTAGCCATACCAAAATTTTTTAGAATTCTATCATTTGTGTCTTTTCCTTTATCAATGCCTATTACAACAACACTTCTCCCCCTAAAGAAGGCTGTACCTCCAGTTAGAGCATTATCATCTGCAAAATTTCTATCGCCAGAAAGTGGTGTATAATCCTCCATTAGATGATTTAAAATATCTTCAAAGTGAGGTCTCTCAGGATGTCTTGCAACTTGGACTTTTTGCCAAGCAGTTAGTTTAGAATAAGTTGATCTTAATTCTTCAGATACTGCTCCTTGCAATTTTCCAATTTCTTCTGCAATATTAATATCAGCACCTGAGGATAGATGACGCAATTCTTCTATTTTACCTTCAAGGTCTGAAACTTGTTTTTCGAACGATAAAAAATGTTTAATCATATTTAATAACTTTCTTCATTTTTAAAATTTATTTTATCAAGTGGATGTGCATCCCTAACAAGTCCACGTAACCTTTCAGGTTCTACATAAGTATATATTTCAGT
>JABICI010000107.1 GCA_018652335.1 Flavobacteriales bacterium | reverse complement strand
CTTCCCTTTGGAGACATTCTAACCCATTCAAGCTCTCTTTCAAGTGTCTTTCTTCTTTTACTTTCAGACTTCTCCTCTTGTGCTAATCTTTTAGTTTTTTGTTCTAACCATGATGAATAATTTCCTTTCCAAGGAATACCTTCACCCCTGTCAAGCTCAAGAATCCAACCTGCAACATTATCTAAGAAGTACCTATCATGAGTAATCGCAATTACAGTTCCTTTATACACAGAAAGATGCTGCTCTAACCAAAGTACAGATTCTGCATCCAAATGATTAGTTGGCTCATCTAACAATAAGATCTCCGGTTCTTTTAATAATAAACGACACAATGCTACTCTTCTTTTTTCACCTCCAGATAATACTGATATTTTAGCATCAGGTTCAGGACAGCGCAATGCATCCATAGCAATATTTAACTTTGTATCAATATCCCAAGCTCCTAAAGCATCTATCTTATCTTGAAGAATCCCTTGTTCCTTCATTAACTTTTCCATCTTTTCTGCATTCTCGTAATTTTCAGGTAAAGCGAAAGCATCATTAATTTTATTATAATCTTCAAGGGCATCAACAGCATCTTTCATACCTTCTTTTACAATTTCAATTACTGTCTTGGAATCATCTAAAACAGGTTCTTGCTCTAGATAACCAATATTATAACCATCAGAAAAAGTCACATCACCTTGGAAAGATTTTTCTACTCCAGCAATAATCTTTAAAAGTGTGGATTTTCCAGAACCATTAAGTCCAATTATTCCAATTTTAGCTCCATAGAAAAAAGATAAATATATATCTTTAAGAACTTGAGTGTTATTATTATTGTATGACTTGGAAAGACCAGTCATAGAAAAAATTATTTTCTTATCATCTGACATATTATATTATTTATTATTGCAAAAGTAATTATTATAAGTATTAAAATTTAAAAGATGAAAAAAAGTATTGGAATATCATTATTATTAATTGCATTAGGAATAGCTTTTCTTTTAGACAACTTGGAATATATGCAAATCTCAGTTAGTGAGATAATTAAAACATACTGGCCAGTAATTTTAATTTGGATGGGAATAGAGAAATTAATTAGAGATTGGAAATAACCTACCCTGTTTAGCGTTTCTTTGCTCAAGACGTTTTTCTACTAAATGCTTTACCTCAAAATTCTTTAACCCATATTTTGGAAAAATGAGCATTTTTTCAGGAGATTCACTGAAAAATCTTTCAATAATAATATTAGGATTCAAGAGCTCGACAAAATCAACTATTAAATCAATATAATCATCAAGATCTAAAAATGTAAACATTTCTGGTTTATTCTTGTACTGGAAGGCCATCATTGTATGTTTTACGATTTGTAAATGATGAATTTTCAAGGTATTTATAGGAAGCTTAGAAACCTTACGTGCATGTTCTAACATGTCATCACGACTTTCTCCAGGAAGACCAAGAATTAAATGTCCACCTAAATGAATTCCTCTATTATTTGCCCTTTCAAATGCGTCAATAGCATCTTCGTGAGTTTGGCATCTGTTAATATCTTGTAGAGTTTGATTATTGGTTGATTCTAAACCAAATTCGAGCTTGATAAAATAATTTCTAGCAACTAATTCTTCTAAATAATCTAAGACATCATTATCTATACAATCAGGTCTAGTTGCGATAACTAATCCAATGATATCATTATTTTCTAATGCTTCCTCATACATGGTTTTTAAATCATCTATTGGCGCATAAGTATTAGTGTAAGCTTGAAAATATGCTAAATACTTTTGTGCTTTATATTTCTTTGAAAAAAAAGCTACACCTTCATTTATTTGAACTTTTATTGGCTTAATAGGCTTGCAATATTCGGGATTGAAAGTATTATTATTACAATAAGTACAACCTCCTACTCCTTTCGAACCATCTTTATTTGGACATGTAAAACCTGCATTTATACAAACCTTCTGTACTCTGTAACCAAACTTATTTTTGATAAAAGAAGAAAAATCATTATATCTTTTTGTTGTTTCCATTATATGAAGAAAGACTAATTAAACGATAATATTGTAATTATTTATTAACTGATTTTTTTCTATTTTGTAAAGTCTGATTCAACTTATATACATACTCACTTACAGAGTATTCATAACACCAAGGTAATACAGCGTGTATAAAAGCACGAAATCCAATAAAAATTAATTTTATTCCAAATGACATAGATTTTAAGAAATGTTGGAAATAAGTTTCTCCAATAGAATTTGGATGATTTGTAAAAATATTCTTCATGTTATAAAATTTCATCAAGTTTGAACGTATCTTTTAATCTAACTCCCTTATTTGTCATTTTTACAGTACAACATTCATTATAATAATCATGCTGTAAAAATATAATATACTCTTTCTCCGCAGCAATTCTTAAAAACTTTTCCTTTTCAGACAAAGTAAGTAATGGTCTAGTGTCATATCCCATTACATACGCTAAAGGAATATGTCCTGTACTAGGCAAAAGATCAGCTGCAAAAACGATAGTTTTACCTTTGTAAGAAATATGTGGTATCATTTGAGATTCAGTATGTCCATCTACAATAAGTGCATCAAAATTTTTAAAAATATTTTTCTGATTTTCTACAAAATGAAGGTTTCCAGACTCTTGAATTGGAATAATATTATCTTTTAGAAAAGAAGCTTTTTCTCTGTTATTAGGGTCCGTAGCCCATTTCCAATGCTTGGCATTACTCCAATATTTTGCATTCTTAAATGTCATCTCAAAATTAGTTTTTGTACTATTCCATTTTACAGATCCTCCACAATGATCAAAATGAAGGTGAGTGAGAAAAACATCAGTTATATCATCCGCATGAAATCCATTAATGGCTAATGAAGAGTGCAAATTTGCATCTCCATGTAAATAATAATGTTTCAGAAATTTTTCATCTTGTTTATCTCCAATGCCATTGTCAATTAATATTAGCTTTCCATCATCTTCTATTAGTAAAGATCTCATTGCCCATGGACATAAATTATTTTCATCTGATGGATTTGTTTTACTCCACAAAACTTTTGGTACTACACCAAACATACCACCTCCATCTAACTTGAAAAAACCTGTATCTATTGTATACAAATGCATGTTAGTAAATTTAAGATTGTCAAAAATAACAATTGATATTAAGTTCTATCTTTAAATTACATTTTTTTATTGTCATGAAAATACATTTAATTGCTATTGGAGGTAGTGCTATGCATAATTTAGCTATCGCTCTAAAACAAAAGAGAAATAAAGTTACTGGTAGTGATGACAAGATTTTTAGCCCTAGCAAAGAAAGGTTAGAAAAACAAAATCTATTGCCTGAAAAGATAGGATGGAATCCATCAAAAATAACTAAAGATATAGATATTGTTATTGTTGGTATGCATGCGAAAGAAGATAATCCCGAATTACTCAAAGCAATAGAATTAAACCTTAAAATTTTTTCATATCCTGAATATATTTACGAGCATAGTAAAGACAAAAAACGAATTGTTATTGGAGGAAGTCATGGAAAAACATCTATTACAGCAATGATTTTACATGTTTTGAAAAGACAAGATATTGATTGTGACTTTATGGTCGGTGCGCAATTAGATGGCTTTGAAAATATGGTAAGATTAACTAAGAATGCTCCTTACATGATTATTGAAGGTGATGAATACCTAAGCTCTCCAATTGACAGACGACCAAAATTTCATTTATATCATCCACATATAGCTGTGCTAAGCGGAATAGCATGGGATCATATTAATGTCTTTCCAACATTTGAGATCTATATTGAACAGTTTCGCCTATTCAAAAACATGGTAAGAGATACATTAATTTACTGTCAAGAGGATAATACATTAAAGAAACTAGTATCTGAAGATACTAATTGTAAAGTCTTAGGATATACAACTCACGAAAATAAAGTTATAGATGGAATAACATACGTTGAAAATACAAAACTCCAAATATTTGGGAATCATAATTTACAAAATTTAAATGCTGCAAAGCTAGTATGTAAAGAAATAGGAATTAAAAGTAAGGTCTTTTATGCTGAAATAGCAAGCTTTAAAGGTGCATCCAATAGGCTTGAATTAGTATATTGTAATAAAAATACAGCATTATATAAAGACTTTGCTCATTCACCATCGAAATTAAAAGCGACATCTAAAGCAATGAAAGAGCAATTTAAAAACAGAAAATTAGTTGCCTGCATGGAACTACATACATTTAGTAGTTTAGATAAAGAATTTTTAACTCAATACAAAGGATGTATGAACGATCCAGATATCTCAATTGTATATTTTAATCCTGAGTCAATTGCTCACAAAGGGTTAAATCTTATAACCAAAGAAAACATCAAGAAAGCATTTGCAAAAGAAGATTTAAAGGTATTTAACAGTTCTTGTGATTTAAAAAAATTTTTAAACACAATGGATTGGGAAAATCAAAACCTTTTAATGATGAGCTCAGGTAATTTTAATAACATAAATCTTAAAGAACTAATTCTTTTATAGAAATCACATAGGATATGAGCCAGCATATAACAACGCAAAGGCAACAAATAGTATTTTAACTACTCCTAAAACTATACCCCAAGCAGCATAACTACTACCTGAGCTATCCGACGCAATAACACCAAAAATTACTGCTAAAATTTCTAGAAAAGGTATTCTATAACACAATATACCAAATAGTAATGAAAGGAGACCCAATGATTTAGAGTTAGGATCATATTCCCATACATCATTTGGAGGCTCATATTCATTAACAATAGTAATAAAATTATTATTTGTATTTTCTAAAATTGGAAAAGAAGCTATGGCATATGATTGAATTACAAAAAAAGCAAGAAAAAAAAGAAAAAAATATTTCATAATATTATATAATTAAAGGATTATTAGGTAAATCTATATAAATAAAATTAATATATAAGAGTTTTAAATATTGTTTCTAAATTTGAAAAATGAGGTATATCATTTTATCCATACTAATAACTTTTAACTATATAGGACTAAGTCAATCACATTCAGTGTACATTGGAACAATAATAAGTACCGATAATAATCCTATCAGCTATAAGTTAGATTTTACAGAAGATAATGGAATTATATCTGGTTATTCAATTACTAATATAGGAACGAATGATGAAACCAAAAGTAAAATCATAGGGACATATATTAGTAGTGAAAAAACATTGCATATAAAAGAAACAGAAATTTTAACAACGAATTCGCAAGAACCACTTGAAAATTTCTGTTTCATTGAAATGAAACTTGAAAAAAAAGGAATATTTGGAAGCAAAAGACTAGAGGGAGAATTTAATGGCTATTTTTTAAATAAAAAAAAATGTGCCATAGGAAGAATCATAATGATAGAAGAAAAAAAATTAAGAAAAATTAAGAAAAAAATTAAGAAAAAAATAGAGTTAAATAAAAGAGAAAGAGTTAAAGAAGAGGAGGAAGAAATATTAATGAAATCTGGAGAAAAGTTTACATTTGATTCAGAAAATAAAAAAATCACACTTTTAATATGGGATGCTAATCAAGAAGATGGAGATAAAATTGATTTATTATTAAATTCAGTTACTATATTATCAAACTATGAAACAAAAAATAAAGCAAGAAAGATAAGAATCAAACTTGAAGATGGAAAAAATATTATTGAAGTAAAAGCAACAAATGAAGGGATTAATCCACCAAATACTAGCAGAATTGAACTAATTGATGGTAAAACTAAATATACAGTAGATGTTCAATTACAACATGATAAAAACATAACTATAGAAATAAACAAATAATTGAAAGATTTAGATATAAACCAAGTTTGGAGTTAGCAATGAAGATTGCTAGGGAGTTGAATGTGAAAAATGAAAAGCTCTTCTATTTTACATAAAATAAACAAAAAAACCCATTCATATGAATGGGTTTTTTTTGGTGAACTTGGAGGGAGTCGAACCCCCAACCTCTAGAGCCGTAATCTAGTGCACTATCCAATTATGCTACAAGTCCAGAAAGTATTGCAAATATAAAGTAATTAGTAAATTAAAATCTTATTGACTAAAAAATCTCAACATCTAATCCATATAAGGAAAGATCTTCATGAAGAGCTATTAAATCTTTAGATTTTCCGAAAGCAATTTCACATCTTCCTTTATAATGCGTTATAATTGCACACTGCTCTGCCTGTATCTCACTGTGATCGCAAATTGCAACTAAGCAATCAATTACATGTTCTAAAGTATTATAATTATCATTTATTAAAAAAAGTGATTTTTCAGATACACTTGTGTTTTGATGACTTGTAGAATATTTCGGTGAGTCCTTCATAATTTATTTTTTACCAAATTTAACTTTTGTTTCTTCTTTTCTGATTAATCGCTCAATATTTTTTTGATGAGTTATTAACGACAAAATTGGCACAAATATTGCAAATAAATTTAAAGGTTCATTTGTTGAACTCAAAATAATCATAACAAAGAAAGGAAAAGCAATAGATGCAATCATAGATGCTAATGAAACGTATCTGAAAATAAAAAATATTATAACAAAAATAATTAATGAGAAAAAGGCTGCATAAGGCTGTAATCCAATTAATAAACCAAGCATAGTTGCAATTCCTTTACCACCTCTAAATCCTGTATATATAGGAAAAAGATGTCCAATAACAGCAGCAATTCCAAATGCCAATTGATTCTCAAATAGTAACTCTGGAGAAAAAACATTAGAACTATTAATTAAAAAAATATAATTTACAGATAGCCATCCCTTGAACACGTCCATAAAAAGTACAGGTATACCAGCATTTTTACCAAGCACCCTAAAAGTATTTGTAGCACCTGCATTTCCACTTCCATACTCTCGAACATCTACATTATAGAATGTTCTACCATACCATACTGCAGATGGAAATGCTCCTGTTAGATAGGATAAAATTAATAATATTATTATATCAAATGAAATCATTTAAAAGTTCAGCAATTTAAGAATTAATATTTCTTCTTGACATTTTTTAAAAATTTCTCTGTAACATCATCTGCACCAGTCATATACCTATAAGATTGAACGCCCTTAACTCTATCAGCTACTCTTTTATCATCTTTAATTTCGTTTATAGCCTCTGTAAAATAAGGATTTGTTGACCAAGCTTGCATTACCCCATTTTTATAATAAAAATAATACTCATCATAAAGCTCTGTTTGCATGTAAATAGTCATTACATCTGAATTCTGTCCTTTTTCAATTATTACATAACCATCAACAGTGGAATTAACTACTTTATCAAAAATACTATGTATGGCAATTGAACCTTTTGCAACGAATGCCTTATTTGTGTTATCCCAATTAAACTTTAAGCTTGAAAACACTAAAGAATGTTCGAGTTCTTGTGGGAATCTGGAATATTCATCTTTCAACTCTAAATCTAATATCAGCTCCTCACCTTTTTCTTTTCCAACAATTCTACTCAAATTCTTAGTAAAACTATTGTCATATTCAATAAATTCATCACCAGGAGCACCATATAAATCCTCTGCCATAATATCCATTGCCTTTTTAGAAAGAAAAAAATCTAACATAAAAAACCCTTCCATTTCTGTTTTGTTTGTAGCCATATCACTACTTGCACTTCCTACAAACACTGAATTTACTTGTCCTAAATTAAGATCTAAATCTAAAAATCCTTCACCGTATGTTGTACAATTATTATCATTTAACAAAAAATAATTTGATAAAGAGTCAGGACCTCCAATTACATATGCACTTTTATTTTTACTAAATCGCAAGCTATTTGAAGCAGATAAAATACTAACATCTAAAGCTGTTCTTTTTTTTCTACTTAGAAATGTTGAGTAAAAATTTGTTGAGTCAAAACTCATAACTAAACCTGTTGACAATAAGTCATTCTGATCATTGTAAACTTTATCCTCTAAAGCAAAGACAATATTTTTTGGATTAACTTTCGATTTGAATTTTATCCAATCTTTCTCTAATAAATCACATTCATGATTAATTAAAAAATAACCATCAAAAATTAGATCCTTTTGTTCAGAGATCAAATCTACATCTCCTTTAAAATCAAATTTAGAATTAATATGAAAAATATTTGCATCTGTGACATTACCTTTTGCTATAGTTATTGTGTCTTCATTAACATTTATACGATTAAAAAATATCTTCTGTTCATTATTTAGAGCATCAATATAGGTATAATCACCACTAGCAGTGAAATTATGTGCTGTATTAATATCTACAGTAGAGTTATGAAATAAATGATACTTAGTTAGTCTATCAGTGATAATCTGTGAGCTATATAAAGTCTCTATTTTTGCATTTTTAGCGACAGTAACAACACCAGAATCTGGAAGAATTGAGGCATCTGCTATATCAATATTTTTAACGCCATTTGCATGAATAATATAATCTTTTAAGCTATAGAAAGCAGTTGATGCAAAAAAGCTGATTGAATCTTGAAGAGGATGTACAGATATGAATTCAGAACCACTTCCATTAACAATAGTATCACCTAAAGTTAAGGATTCCTCGTCCATTTTCCATTTTAATTTATCGATAAAAGTAATGTATTGATTGGCTGGCAATTCAACATATGATTGAGAGCCATTGGAATAAAAAATACCATTTCTAGAAAAAAGATCAATATAGGTATTTAAATCATTTGCTTTAAATGCTAAACCACCACCAACTTCAAATACTTTTAAACTTGCAGTGTCTGAACCAAACCAATTCGCATTAAAAGAAAATAATTTTGAATTTACTTCAGCTCTTTCTAAAGACATTATACCCCCACCAGTTAAACCAGCGGGTCTCATTAATAGATCTCCGTCAAAGTTAGCTTGCAAATTATAAAATTCAAATACATCAGATTTTTTAAGAATATCTAATCTATCCTGGTATGGCTCAAAGTGCATATATGTTTCAGTATTTTTAACACTTGGAAATTCAATACCATTTGGTATCTCTCTAATAACAAATGTTTGCGAATGAAGATTAGTCGAGTCAGGAAAAAATGAAATACTATCAGAAGTAGAATTTGATGATAAATATTCAAATTTACCATTTCCTCTAAGACCTTTATGACTTAAATCGATATCGTCATAATACCTAGCCTTACCTTTGTAAATATCAAATCCATCAGAGGGGGTTTTCCTTTTAAATCCTAAAGAATAATCCTCTTGTAATTTTAATGTGTCAAAAAATGTAGGAAAAATATCTGCAGATTCAAAAGTACCAGAAAATCCTAATCCCTTACCAGTATAATTATCTACGCTATCAATCTCAAATGGATCAATATGAAAATAAAAATTACTTCTATTGTAAACACCATTGTAGAGTGATTCATCATCGTAATAAGCATAAG
>JABICI010000075.1 GCA_018652335.1 Flavobacteriales bacterium | reverse complement strand
GTCAGGTACTGATTATGAGTGGGAGATTAGATCGGCATGTTCAGCTGGTAATAGTAATCCACCATCATCTTGGTCTACAACTCAGACATTTACGACTGTTTTAGGATGTTTAGTTCCACTTAATCCAGTTACTACTGGAGTTGGTTTAGATGATGCTACATTAAACTGGGATGCAGTGTCGGGTATTTATGCATACGTCGTTAGATATAAGCAAACTAACGGTGGATGGAATACTTGGGTATATGATACTATAACAGCTACTACATATTCATTAACTGGATTAATTCAGGCAACTAATTACCACTGGCAAGTGAAAACTATGTGTGCTGCAGATGGAAGTAATAACTCTGCTTTTACATCCTATAATAATTTTAGTACTATCAATAACTGTTCACAGCCTGGTAATATAAATGCTTCATCAGTTGATACAACATCAGCAACATTAAACTGGGATGCTGTTTCTTCTGCTGATCACTATAAAGTTCAGTATCTAAAAGTTGGTGATGCTTGGAATACTAGAGTTGATACTCTTATATATTTAGCAAATTCTTTAGACATTTTTGGATTATTACCAAATGAAAATTATAGATGGAGAGTCAGAACACATTGTAATTCAACGGGTAGTTATAACTCAGGATGGGTAGCTTGGGATACTCTAACAACATTAAGTAATAGATTAATTCAGGAAGAGTTTAATTTAAATATGAGTTTAAATGTGTATCCTAATCCTGCAAGAGGTAGTTTCAATATAAGTTTTATTTCTGAAGAACTTTCTGATTTTGAAATTCATATATTCGATGCCTTTGGAAATCTAGTTATTCATGAAGAATTACGTAATTATATCGGGCAGTATACAAAGTCTTTTGATTTGTCAAACAACCCAAAAGGAGTTTATATGCTTCAGATACGTACAAGAGAACAGTTTATTTCAAAAAGGATAGTAATACAATAAAATTTGTGAGATTGAAAAAACTCACTATATTTGCATCATAATTGGGGAAAAGTGAAGAGGCAGTAGCCTCTTCTTTTTTTACATATTGTTATGATAGCAAAAGAAGATATTATAAAAGTTGCGGAACCTGTTATAAAGAATCTTGGTGGGTTCTTTGTTGATATTAAAGTTAACACTGCTAATGTAATTACATTATTTTTTGATAGTGAAGATGGTGTAACTGTGGAGCACTGTCTTGAAATAAGTAAGCATATAGAAGAGCATTTCGATAGAGATATTGAGGACTATGAGCTTACTGTTTGTTCAGCTGGATTAGACAATCCTTTTGTTGTAGATCAACAGTATTACAAGCACAAGGGGAAAGAAGTAGGGGTTTTATTGAAAAACGGCAAAAGACAAAGAGGAATTATTTTGTCATATGAAAATCAGATTCTAAAACTTGAAATAGAAAAAAAAAAGAAAGGAAAAAGTAAACAAAAAATTATTGAAGAAATAATAATTCCTAAATCGGAAATAAAAGAAACTAAACTTAAAATAAATTTTAAATAAAATGGAAGTAGCAAATCTAATTGAGTCGTTTTCAGAGTTTAAAGAAGTTAAAAATATTGATAGAGAAACTATGATGAATATATTGGAAGATGTATTCAAATCAGTTTTGTCAAAAAAATATGATGATGAAGGAAATTTTGATGTTATCATTAATGTTGATAAAGGAGATCTTGAAATTTGGAAGAACAGAGAAGTTGTTGAAGATGGAAATGTTGAAAATTCAATTGCACAAATTTCATTATCAGATGCATTAAAGATTGAAGATGATTATGAAGTTGGGGAAGAAGTATCTGAGCAAGTCAGTTTTGAATCTGAATTTGGAAGGAGACAGGTTCTCTCAATTCGTCAGCATTTAATGTCTCGTATCGCTGATCAACACAGAGATGAGTTAATGAAAAGATATGAAGATAGAATTGGTGAAATTATAAATGGAGAGGTGTATCAAATTTGGAGAAACGAAATACTTTTGCAAGATGATGAAGGAAATGACTTGTCTTTACCTAAAGACGAGCAAATCCCAAAAGACTTCTTTAAAAAAGGAGAGAGTGTTAGAGCTGTTATAAAGGAGGTTAATTTAAAAAATAATAAAGCAAATATTGTACTTTCAAGAATTGCCCCTGAATTTATTATGAGACTATTTGAGCAGGAAGTCCCAGAAGTATTTGACGGAATCATTACTATAAAGAACGTTGTACGTATGCCCGGAGAAAGAGCAAAAGTTGCTGTTGAGTCATATGATGACAGAATTGACCCAGTTGGGGCGTGCGTTGGAGTAAAAGGATCACGAATTCATAGTATCGTTCGTGAACTTCGCAATGAAAATATAGATGTCGTTAATCACACTGAAAATACTCAATTATTAATAAGTCGATCTTTATCACCTGCTAAAATTAAATCCGTTGTTTTAGATGAAAATAAGATGAGAGCTTCTGTATATATGGATGCAGATCAAGTTTCATTAGCCATTGGAAGAGGAGGTCACAATATTAACTTAGCTGGCAAACTGGCCGGATATGATATAGACGTTTACAGAGACACTGATAATATTGATGATGACGTTGCAATTGATGAATTTAATGATGTTCTTGAAGACTGGATAATCGATTCGTTAAAATCTATTGGTTGTGATACAGCAAAAAGTGTTTTAGCAATATCAGTAAAAGACCTTGTCCTTAGAACTGATTTAGAAAAAGAAACTGTTGAAGAAGTGTTAGAGATATTTAAATCAGAATTTGAAGATTAAAATTAAATATAAGATATAAATTTAAGACTATAGTATGTCAAATAAAGAAACAGTTAGATTAAATAAATTAGTAAAGGAATTCAACGTTAGTATTGACAGGATATTTTCTTTTTTAGAATCAAAGGGAATTAAAGATCTTAAGCCAAACTCTAAGGTTTCTTATGATATATATATGGACTTACTAGGTGAGTTTGATTCAGAAAAAAAAGCAAAATTATCAGCAGAATTATTAGCAAAAGAAAGAGAGTTAGCAAAAGCTGAAGAAATTATTATGCAACAAGAAGCAGAGGAGAAAGCTAAGCTTGAGGCAGAGGAGAAAGCTAAGCTTGAGGCAGAGGAGAAAGCTAAGCTTGAGGCAGAGGAAAAAACTAAACAAGAGATAAAAAAAGATGAAGTAAAGAATACCCCAAAAATTGTGGGGAAATTGGATGTTACTTCAAAAGAGAAGAGTCAACAAACAAAAAATGAAGACTCAGAATTGATTAAAGCAACAGCAGGAAAACTTAAAGGAGTTACAACAACTGGTCAAAAAATTGATTTAACTAAATTTAAGAAACCAGAGAAAATAGAGAAGAAGAAAAGAGTAAGAATAGTTAAAGAGAAAGTTGATCCAAGAAAGTTTAGAAAACCAAAAACTATTAAGAAAGAAACAATCGAAATCTCACCTGAGGAAGCACAAAAGAGAGTTCGAGAGACATTAGCAAAATTGCAGAGTGGTAAGAAGTCTTCAGTAAAGAACAGAAGAGATAAAAGACAAGCGCATAGAGATAGTGCCGCTGAGGAGACATCACAAAAAGTAGCTTCAAATAAGACTATAAAGATAGCAGAATTTGCAACTGCTAGTGAGCTTGCAAGTATGATGGATGTTTCAGTTACTGATATTGTCACAACTTGTATGGGATTGGGCATGATGGTAAGTATCAATCAAAGAATTGACGCTGAAACTATTCAGATGTTAGCTGAAGATTTTGGATATAAAGTTGAATTTGTTGGAGCAGATGTACAAGAATCTATTGAAGAAATTATAGATTCTGATGAAGAATTAGAATCTAGAGCTCCTATTATTACGATAATGGGACACGTTGATCACGGTAAAACATCACTTATGGATTATATTAGAGAAACTAATGTAATTGCTGGAGAAAGTGGTGGAATTACTCAGCATATTGGTGCTTATGAGGTTACTTTAGAAAATGGTAAGAGAATATCATTTTTAGATACTCCTGGTCACCAAGCTTTTACAGCTATGAGAGCCAGAGGTGCAAAAGTAACTGATATAGTAGTGGTAGTAGTTGCCGCAGATGATAGAGTAATGCCACAAACTAAGGAAGCAATAAGTCATGCTCAAGCAGCTGGAGTACCAATAATATTTGCAATAAATAAAATTGATAGACCAACTTCAGATCCAGAAAAAATCAAGGGAGAGCTTGCTGAAATGAACTTGCTAGTTGAGGATTGGGGAGGGAAATATCAATCACAAGATATTTCAGCAAAGGTTGGAACTGGAGTAACGGAAATTTTAGAAAAAATATTACTTGAATCAGAGATGCTTGATTTAAAGGCTAATCCTAATCGATTAGCTCAAGGAACTGTAATTGAGGCATCATTAGATAAGGGCAAAGGATATCTGTCAACAATACTTGTGCAAACGGGAACATTAAAAGTTGGAGATTATGTTTTAGCAGGATCTTTCTCTGGAAAAGTTAAAGCTTTATTAAATGAGAGAGGTGAATCTAGAGTTGATGCAGGTCCTTCAACTCCAGTAGTTTTATTAGGATTAGACGGAGCACCAACTGCTGGTGACGAGTTTCATGTTATGGATAGTGAACAAGAAGCAAAGAAGATTGCCACAAGAAGATCACAATTACAAAGAGAACAGAGTGTAAGAACTCAAAAACATATCACTTTAGACGAAATAGGAAGAAGAATTGCACTTGGTGGTTTTCAAGAAATTAATGTAATTGTAAAAGGGGATGTCGATGGTTCTATTGAGGCTCTTTCAGATTCACTTCAACAACTTTCCACTGATGAGATTAAAGTTAATATAATTCAGAAAGCTGTTGGTCAAATTTCAGAATCGGATGTAATGTTAGCTGCTGCTTCAGACGCAATTATTATTGGCTTTCAAGTAAGACCATCGCTTCAAGCGAGAAAGTTGGCAGAGAATGAACAAATTGATATAAGACTTTATTCTATAATATATAATGCAATTGAAGAGTTGAAACAAGCAATGGAGGGAATGCTTTCTCCAGATGTAGAAGAAAAAATCGTATGTAATATTGAAATAAGAGATGTATTTAAAATATCAAAAGTTGGTACGATTGCTGGCTGTATGGTACTTGATGGTTCTTTAAATAAAAATACAGGAGTACGAATTATACGAGATGGTGTTGTTGTGTATACTGGAAAATTATCTTCTCTTAAAAGGTTTAAAGATGATGTAAATGAGGTTAAAAAAGGATTTGAGTGCGGTTTGTCTATTGCTAATTATAATGATATTAAGGTCGGTGACATTATAGAAGGCTATACTGAAGTTGAGGTTAAGAGAACACTTAATTAATAACTAAAGTAGGATTTATTACGCATTTTATGTGATGAGCTCCAGGAAATTTAGGACTTATTAAATTTTTAACTTTCAATGCTTCATTTTTTGTTCTAAAATTACCTACAGTTAATTTATAGTATGGTGAATCAAAAATAATTTGTAAAGGAATTTCAGGAAATAGTTTCTTGAATTTTATTTGATAGGGGTGAATTTCTTCTCTTTTAGATGCGAATTTAATCTGGACTCTCCATCCAATAATCCCATTAGTTTTTAATAATTTTTTTTCATATTTAGTTAATAGTTTGCTCAGTTCAATTTTGTTCACTTCAGTTAAATTACTCTCATCATTAAAAATAGAATCGTTTTTGATTTGAGAAGTTGCTAGTACAGGAATAATTAGTAAAATTAGAATAAGTTTATTCATAGATCAAAAATATAAAATAATTTAACTTGGCATTTAGTATTATTGCAAAATGAGAAATACTTTTATATATCATAATCTTGAAAAGATTAGTTTATTAAATGCACTTCTTAATTTATCTGATAAGAATGAAACTATAAGTATTTTAGTTTCTAATTTTGACAAAAAGGATGATGTAATGCCAAGAGATTACATTACTTATGATATCATAGCTGGAATAGGTTGTATTAATAAATTAATTTCTAATAAAGATTCACTTAATAATTTAAAAGATTTTCATAATGAAAATAAGGACTGGTTATTTGGGTATATTTCTTATGATTTAAAAAATGAGTTAGAAAAACTAAACTCTAACAATTATGTAGGCTTTAGCTCAGATAACTTAACATTTTTTATACCGGAATTTGTAATGTTATTTAAAAATAATACTTTAGAAGTAAAATCATATTACAATAAAGAGGAATGTGATGCTCTTGTCTCTTCATTTAATTATACAGAACAATTTTTCTTAAATGAGACATTAAATTTAAAAGCACGCGAAACAAAAAAATCCTACTTAAACAAGATTTATAGTATAAAGGAACATATACAAAGAGGAGATATATATGAAATGAATTATTGTCAGGAATTTTACTCTGATAATGCTGTAATAAATCCTAAAACAATTTTTTCTGAGTTAAATCAAAATACAAAAAGTCCTTTTGCATCATTTTCAAAATTTTCAGAAAAGTATATTTTATCAGCAAGTCCAGAAAGATTTTTGAGAAAATCTTTTTCAAAGATTTTATCTCAACCAATAAAAGGAACAATGAAACGAGGAGAGTCTTTAAATGAAGACGAGCTTTTAAAGATTAAGTTAAAAAATAGTATTAAAGATTTCACTGAAAATATAATGATAACTGATTTAGTTAGAAACGATTTGTCAGTTAATGCCAAGAGAGGGTCAGTTAAAGTGGAAGATTTGTGTCAAGTATACACTTTTGATAAAATTCATCAGATGATAACTACAATAAGCTCATGCATTGAAGATGAAACACATTTTTGTGATGTTTTAAAAGCAACTTTCCCTATGGGATCAATGACAGGTGCACCTAAGATTAATTCAATGAAATTAATAGATTTTTTTGAAGAATTTAGAAGAGGTGTTTTTTCAGGATCAATTGGTTATATTACACCTGAAACAGATTTTGACTTTAATGTGGTAATTAGAACGATTCTTTATGACGAGCAAAATAAATATCTATCTATTGGAGTAGGAGGTGCTATAACAACTAATTCAATTCCAATTGAAGAATATAAAGAATGTATAATTAAGGTCAAGCCAATTTTTGATTTATTAAATTTTAAGTTAGATGATTAATTCTGTCAAAGATAATATTTATAAAAATAATTTATTTACTAAAAAAAGTAAAATTCTTTTAGCTGTAAGCGGAGGAGCAGATAGTATTTTTTTATTATTCGTGCTTAAAGATTTAGGTTATGATATTCAAATTGCACATTGTAACTTTAATTTAAGAGATGTAGAGAGTGATCAAGACGAACAGTTTGTTAAGGATATTGCCGATAAGTATTCAATAAGGTGTTATGTTAGATCTTTCGATACTTTAAAATTTGCAGAAGAAAATAAAATATCAATTCAAATGGCTGCACGCCAACTAAGATATGATTGGTTTGAAGAGCTTTTAGTTGAAAATAACTTTAGCTGTATTGCGACTGGACATCATCAAGATGATAGCATTGAAACTTTTTTGATTAATCTAATTAGGGGAAGTGGTATCAGTGGTCTTTGTGGAATACAAATGATAAATAATAAGATTGTTCGCCCTTTGCTTTCTTTAAAAAGAAATCAAATTGAGTATTTTTTAGCTAAACAAAATATAAAATATCGAAATGACAGCAGTAACAGTGATATCAAATATCTGCGAAATAATATTAGACATCAACTAATCCCATTGCTTAAAGAAATTAATCCTAAAATACAAGAAACTATATCTAATGAAATTAATATGTTAAATGGGATTAATAATATATTTAAAGAGAAGGTAAATGACATAAGAAAGAGTATAATGATTAAAAGAGAAGAGCTATTTACTATAAAGATTTCTGACTTATTAAACATAAGCAATTTAGAGGTTATTTTATACGAGTTGTTGCGCCCTTTTGGATCTTTTCAAGTAAAACAAATTATTAATTCATTAAGGCTACAATCAGGAAAACAGTTTTTTTCTAATACACATTATATTCTCATTGATAGAGAGTGTCTCATTATATCTCAAAAAAAAGAAACTAATAACAAGGAAATTAAGATTTTCAGAACTGATCATGAAATATCTAAACCACTTTACATGAAACTTTCAGAAACATTTGATTTATCAATCGTTAACGATCCACTTTTTGCAAAATTCGATTTAAATAAACTAACTTTCCCATTACTTTTAAGGAAATGGAAAAATGGAGATAAGTTTATTCCATTAGGAATGAATAATTTCAAAAAAGTAAGTGATTTTTTTGTAGATGAAAAATATACCCTAAACGAAAAGAAAGAACAATGGATATTATGTTCAAAAGAAAATATTATTTGGATTGTTGGTAAAAGAATTGATGATAGATATAAGATTGCATCTAACACAAAAATAACTTACATTGCACAACTTTTAAAAAATAAATAAATGTCTGAATCAGATTTTTTTGAAAAGCAATATCTTGGATTAAATAAAGTCTCTTTAGGAAGTAGACTTGCATTATCAACTTTCTGCTTTCTTGTATATTATTGGAGAGAAAATATAAATAAAGAAGGTGAGTTATTTTTTTTCACTGGAATTGCTATAATTTTATTCTCTGTATTACTATTTTTTGTACTTCATTTTCAAACTCAAGTATTTAACGGAAGTATTATCCTTGATGGCTTGTGGACGTCAAGAAAAATTAAAATCGACACATCAAGTATAGTTTCTGCTGAAAAAGTAAATTACAGCAAGTACATTATAAATTTTCCTGTATATAATTTATACTACAAAGGTACAATTCGCTTTTATACAAGATCTAAGGATGCAGTTAAGTTAACAGACAAAGACGGATTAATTTATATGATTGGTAGTCAAAGGGCGGAGGAGCTTTGCCAAGTAGTCAACAAAAAATTAAAAAATAAATGAAAAAAATAATATTACTTCTCTTTTTAGCTGTT
>JABICI010000069.1 GCA_018652335.1 Flavobacteriales bacterium | reverse complement strand
TATAAATACTAGAGTTACTAAAAAGTTTATTGACGACTGAAGAAGTACCCAAATAAAAATAAAGATCGAATAGGAAAAGAAAGCAGATAATAATAAATAACTTCATTTTGCAAAAATAATAAGTTAGAAATCTATAATCATTAAAAAAGAAAAATTTTTTGTTCTAAAGAAAAGAATAGATTAAATATCTAAAAGTTATAGCAATAATTAAGGAAGTTATTGCCTCTTAGTGTAGTGTAGACACAAAGTCTGTATATTTGCAAAAAATAATTAAATGAAAAAGAAAATTATAGAACCATTTAATATAGTAGTTTTTGGAGGTAACAGCGATCTCGCATTTCGAAAAATTTATCCAGCCTTATATCAAAGATTCATTGATAATCAACTGAATTGTAATTTTAATATATATGCTGTCATAAGAAAACGTATTTCTGATTCTGAATTCCGTCTTAATATTGAAAAGTTTATTTCATCCTCTTCTAAAAATGATATTGACAACAACCAAATTGAAGAATTTTTTAAAAAAATAAGTTTAACAGAAGTTCCAAATCATACAATAGAAGGTTATTCTACTTTAAAGAAAGAGTTAGAAAAAACAAAAGAACATCAAAATATATATTATTTATCAACTCCAGCAAGTGCATTTGGAGATATAAGCATAATGCTTAAAAAATGTAATCTAATAAATAAAAGAAGTAAAGTTGTACTAGAAAAACCACTAGGCTTTGATTTAGCTTCATCAAAAACAATTAATTCTCAATTAAACAAATCATTTTCAGAAGATCAAATTTACAGGATAGATCATTACCTAGGAAAAGAAACAGTACAAAACTTAATGGTACTTAGATTTGCAAATCATATATTTGAACATGCCTGGTCTTCAGAGAATATTGAGTCAGTACAAATTACAGTATCTGAAAGCATTGGAGTAGAGAAAAGAGGAGATTATTATGAACAAAGCGGTGCATTACTTGATATGGTTCAGAATCACTTATTGCAGTTACTCTGTTTAATAGGAATGGAACCTCCAGTTAAGCTTGAAGCTAATTTTGTTAGAGATGAAAAATTAAAAGTTTTAAAATCTTTACGATTACTTAATTACGAATCAGCTTCTAAAAATGTTGTTAAAGGACAATATACACGAGGAAAAAATATTGACAATATAAATCAGAAAAAGAAAATACCTTCATATCTTGAAGATATAGGAAAATTTGAATCAAATACAGAAACATTTGTTGCAATAAAAGCATTTATTGACAATTGGCGATGGAAAGGAACTCCATTCTATTTAAGAACTGGTAAAAGAATGAAAAGAAGATATTCTGATATTATAATTAATTTTAAACCAGTAAAGCACAATCTCTTTAACAATGATGAAGAAATACCTGGAAATGCGCTAATTATAACACTCCAACCAGAAGAAAAAATAGAACTTGTACAAATGACAAAATTACCTGGGCCTGGAGGATATAGATACAAACCTGTATCATTAAAACTTGACTTTCTTGATTCATTTAGTCAAAGACTTCCCGAAGCATATGAGAGATTAATTATCGATATCTTAAGAGGTGAACAAACACTCTTTATGAGACAAGATGAACTAGAAGCAGCCTGGACATGGATAGAATCCATTAAAAAATGTTGGAAAAATAATGATATTAAAAATATTCTTTATGAATCTGGCACATGGGGACCAGGAGATTCAATATTAAATAAAAATCATAGCTGGACAAGAAAAAATAACTATGAAGACAACTAAATTTAAAAATAAAGAGACTCTTGAAAATGAGTTAGTAAATAAAATTGCTTTTGAAATTACGACAGCAATTAAGAATTATGGAGATGCTCGAATATTGATATCTGGTGGATCAACACCTTTACATTTATATTCTTTAATTTCAAATCTACATATTGATTGGGAAAAAGTAAAAATTGGTTTAGTTGACGAAAGATTTATAGATAACAATAACCAATTAAGTAATGAAAAACAGATTAGAGAAACATTAATACAAAATCAGGCAAAAGAAGCAATATTTTATAGCATGATTCACAACATAGATGATGAAAAGATTAATTTAAAGTTAGTAAATGATACTTACAAGCCTTTTAATGAAAGAATAGATTTTATCTTACTAGGCATGGGTATTGATGGGCATACAGCATCAATTTTTCCAAAAGATGAGGCGTCTGAAAAGTTATTAAACTCAAAAGAATTAGGTGTTTTTTCGACAAAAGCACCTAACTACCCCTATAATCGAATTACCTGTAGCAAAGAACTTATAAAAAAAAGCAATTCTACTATTTTATACTTTACAGGAAATGAGAAACTAAAAGTTATGAAAAATGCAGAGGAGAAAGAATTACCAATTTCATTTTTTATTAATAACTTGGAAAACTTTGAAACATATTTTACATCATGAAAATTAACACTGAAATTAAAAAAATAACTGATAGGATAGTTAGAAGAAGTAAAGAAACTCGTAGCCTATATACTAAACAAATGTCGACTCAATTTAATAAAGAATTCTCTAGAGCTCATTTAAGTTGTGGGAATTTAGTACATGCAGCGGCAGGCTGTGGAGATATTGATAAATCTGCTTTATCAGAAAATATAATACCTAATCTTGCAATTATAACAGCATATAATGATATGCTTTCTGCACACAAAACTTATGAAGATTATCCTAAATTAATACGAAAGTATGCAGAGAAACATAAGGCAGTAGCTCAAGTAGCAGGTGGGGTGCCTGCAATGTGCGATGGAGTAACTCAAGGCCAAGATGGAATGGAAATGTCTTTATTTAGCAGAGATGTTATAAGCCTTTCTACAACACTTGGATTATCTCACAATATGTTTGACGGAGGTTTATGTTTAGGAATTTGTGATAAGATTGTTCCAGGAATCTTAATAGGAGCTTTAAAATTTGGACATTTGCCTATAGCTTTTGTTCCTGGAGGACCGATGCATTCAGGAATAAGTAATGAAGAAAAATCTAAGATTAGACAAGATTTTGCAGAGGGAAAAATTGACAGAAAGGCACTTCTAAAAGGAGAGTCAGATTCATATCATTCTCCAGGTACATGCACTTTTTATGGTACTGCAAATAGTAATCAAATGTTAATGGAAATAATGGGATTACAACTTCCTGGTTCGAGTTTCGTAAATCCTAATACTGAACTACGTGCTCTGTTAAACGAAGAAATTGTTAAAGTAATTGCTAACAGCTCAAAAGAAAGATCAATTGAAGCATCATTATCGAATATTGTAAATGAAAAAACAATAGTTAACGGAATAATTGGTCTTTTAGCTACAGGAGGATCTACCAATCATACAATACATCTAATTGCTATTGCAAGAGCGGCAGGAATAATTATTAACTGGGATGACTTTTCTGAATTATCAGAAATAATACCACTGTTAACTAGAGTTTACCCAAATGGTGCCGCTGATGTTAATCATTTCCACGCAGCTGGAGGAATGGGCTTTCTAATTTATACACTTTTAAAAAATGGACTACTTCACAATGATGTGTATACAATTTTAGGTTATGGGTTAGATAAATACACTAAAGAAGCAAAAATAAAATCAAACAAATTAGTTTGGGCAGATTGCCAAAGAGTACCACTAAATGAAAGCATACTCAGAAAAGTTAGTAATCCATTCAAAACAAAAAGTGGTTTAAAGATAATGACTGGTAATATTGGAAGGGGTGTTATTAAAACTTCTGCAGTGGCAGATGAAAATATGATTGTTGAAGCAGAAGCAATTGTATTTAATGAGCAAGAAGATCTTTTAATAGCTTTTAAGAAAGGTGAATTAAATAAAGATTTTATTGCCGTACTTCCATTTCAAGGGCCAAAGCAAAATGGAATGCCTGAATTGCATCAGCTAACACCTACTTTAACAATACTACAAAGAAGAGGCTATAAAGTTGGATTAGTAACAGATGGGAGAATGTCAGGAGCATCTGGAAAAGTTCCTTCTTCAATACATATTGTACCTGAAGCTCATGAAGGTGGATTAATTTCAAAAATTAAAACTGGAGATATAATTCATATGAACGCAATTACAGGTGAATTATATTGCAAAGAGATTGAAAACATTAAATCAAGAGAGGCAAGAAATAAGGATAATAGTTCTGTGTTTGGATTAGGTAGAGAATTATTTACAAATATGAGAACACTAACTTCTACAAGTGAAGAAGGAGCAAGCTTTTTACAATAAAAAATATGAATCAAAATAATATACAATCAATTCTTAAGCGAAATTCAATTATTCCTGTTGTAACTTTCAATAAGATAGATGAAATAGATAAGGTTATTAAAGATTTAATAAATCAGAAAATACATTGTATTGAAGTTACTTTAAGAACATCAATTGCATTTAATGCCATCAAATATATAAAAGATAAATATGCAACTGAAATTTGTGTTGGTGCTGGAACTGTAATTAATCATGAACAAATCAAAAAATTAGAAGAACTTAATATAGATTTTATAGTAAGCCCAGCAATAAGTAAAAATTTGATAAAAGAACTAATAAAGACAAAAATTCCTTTTATTAATGGTGTTTCGACACCAAGTGAAATCTTATTGGGAATGGAACTAGGCTGTAAAATATTTAAATTTTTTCCAGCAAATTTATCTGGTGGAGTACCAGCATTAAAAACATACAAAAATATTTTTCCTGATGTAACTTTCTGTCCAACTGGTGGAATTAAAGAGTCTACTTATAAAGAATATTTACAATTAGAAAATGTTGTAAGTGTTGGAGGGTCTTGGATGGTAACTTTGAGCTAAAAACTTAAAGAAGACTTACTAAACCAGAATAAATAAAAATCCTGTTATTTATATCTGTTACAGTAATATTATAGGAGTAGGTACCATTATTGACTAGATTTCCGTTTATTTTTCCATCCCACATTTTATTATCTTCATTATAAATCATACCACCCCATCTGTCAAATATTTTAATATTATATGAGCTACTTCCTAATATAGATGGCATGAATACATCATTATCACCATCATTATTTGGAGTAAATGCGTCAGGTATAAAGACTGAATAAATAGGATTGATATTTATTGTATTAAATACAGAGTCAATACATCCATATTGGTTTGTGACATAGTATTTTATATCATATGATCCAGTATCTAAGTAGGTATGATAAAAGTTTAAATCATCATACACTATTGTGCCATCTCCTAAATCCCATATTGAAGAAACTATTTCCTCATTGCTATTGTCTCTAAAAAATATCTCCGGATTGTTGAGATCTGTTGATTGTGGACTAAATAACATCTGTGCCTGTGGAGAATCACTGATTGTAATAGTATCAGTTATTTCATTATAACAATTTGTTGTTGGATCAGTATATTCATATCTTATTTTATAGGCTCCAAAATCAAGATTCTCAACATCAAAAAATGAAGTCATTTCATTATTAATAAAATAAGTACCTCCATTTGGGGTGGCATTTACTAAATTATATGATGGTTCTCCAAAACAGATATCATCTTCATTAATTGCTAATACTGGCAATTGTTTAACTTCAATATGTACAGAATCATTGAATATCTGTGTGCATCCTAAAGCATCAGTTAAAGAAATAAGATTGACTTTTCCACTAAAATTTGGAGTAAGTGTAATAGGGATTCCCTCTGGAATTAAAAGTCCATTAGTATCTAAAACAAAAGAACTTTGCACAGAATCATCTAGTAAAAGTGTGAAGGTATTTGTAAGTGCGCTATTTATATTAATTGAGAGTATAGATTCTTCATATCTGCAAATAGGACTAGTAGCGATAAAATCTACAAAGATTTCATTAGCTTCATTAATTGTAGCTGAACTATCTAGCTGACAACCATTAGCATCAAAAATTGTAAAAGGATATGTGCCAGGAGATAATGAAGTTAATCCTTGAGTAATTGACCCATCATCCCAAAAAAACTGATATGGATCTGAGCCACCTGTTGGGTTTAATATAATAGAACCATCATCATAACCTAGACATTCAACATCGTTCTTGTCAATAAAAATACCCAAGTCATCGGTGTATCCAACTATCAGATTAAGCTCTTCTGAATGTGTGCAACCATCATTATTAGTAC
>JABICI010000004.1 GCA_018652335.1 Flavobacteriales bacterium | reverse complement strand
GTAAATTTAGCTAAATCTAGATTACGAACAGAAACAGCAGGAATAATAGCTGTTCATACTATAAATATTATTTAAATGAAAACAAGATTAACAACTTTACTAAGTGTATTATTTTGTGCAATAACTTTTGCTCAAAGCGTACCCCAAGGAATCAATTACCAAGCAGTTGCAAGAGACTCAACTGGTGCTGTACTGATGAATCAAGCTCTAACGATTCATTTCTCTGTTATATCAGATATAACTACTTCATATGTGATTTGGCAAGAAACCCACACAGTATCTACTAACGATTATGGTTTATATACAACTATTATAGGACAGGGAACACCAACATATTCTGGTAGTTTAGCATCCTTTGATGTAATAGATTGGGGAGCATCTAATCTTTTTTTAAAAGTAGAAATAGATTATGGTAATGGTTTTGTAGATATGGGAACAACAGCATTTATGAGTGTTCCATATGCACTTTATTCAGCTAATCCAGGTCCTCGAGGATTTGATGCTAATTCTTCATTATGGAGATGGTCAAATAACCCTATAGTGTTGGGATTTGGTCTTTTTAGTACAGGAACTGGTCTATATGGAAATTCTATAACTAATTATGATCAAAAAGATCAGATAACTGGAATAACAGTACATAATGAAGATAATTTTGGTACAGATCTGTCTCAATGGTTATTATTTTGTGATGTTGGATCAACTATATGTATTAGAGCAGTTCAGAATCCACAACAAGTAGCATATTATGAAGTTACAAATACTCAAAATTTTGGGACGTATTTGATTAAATATTTAGTTAATTATATAGATGGAGATGGCACTCCAGCTAGTGGGATACCTGAAGAAAATACATTCATAAATGACAAAGAATATTATATAGGATATTCAAATTAATATTTGATTTATGAAAAAACTACTAATAATATTACTTTTCTTTCCTATTGTAGGGATTGGACAAAACACTTATCAAATAGCTGTATTAAAATACAATGGTGGTGGCGATTGGTATGCAAACCCTACTGCACTACCTAATCTAATTGCATTTTGCAATGAAAATATCGGAACAGAGATTAAAAAAGAACCTGCAACAGTAGCAGTTGGAAGTAGTGATATCTTTAATTACCCTTTTGTTCATATGACTGGACATGGAAATGTAGTTTTCAGTTCTAATGATGTAGAGAATTTACGAAAATATCTTCTAGCTGGGGGATTTTTACATGTTGACGATAATTACGGCATGGATCCATACGTACGCTCAGAACTAAATAAGCTTTTTCCCGAAAACAATCTTATAGAGCTATCTAATAATCATCCTATTTTCAATGGCAAATACAAATTCAAAGATGGCCTACCTAAAATTCATGAACATGATGCCGGTCCCGCAAAAGCATTTGGAATCATAGTTGACGGAAGATTAGTTTGCCTATATACATTTGAATCAGATATTGGTGATGGTTGGGAAGATTCAGAAGTACATAATGACAGTCCAGCAATTCGTTTAATTGCGTTGCAGATGGGTGCTAATATATTGGAGTACGCTTTTACCTATTAAAGGATCTCAAAATCTACAGATAAATTCTGTAAAAAGATAATTGAATCTTCAATATCATCATGTAAGAGCCTATCTTTATCTAAAAAAGCAACTTCATCTCTGAAAATATCTATAATATTTTCAATAAAATCAGAAGATTTCTTATCTCTAAATGATATAGCCTGGCAAGCATTTAATAGTTCAATAGCTAAGATACGTTCAGTATTCTCTACAACCTTATAGAGTTTTGTGGCAGCATTTGCTCCCATACTTACATGATCTTCTTGACCATTTGATGAAACTATAGAATCAACTGAAGAGGGAGTACATAACTGCTTATTCTGACTTGCAATGCTTGCAGCAGTATACTGAGGAATCATCATTCCAGAATTCAGACCAGGATCGGCAACTAAAAAATCTGGCAATCCTCTTTGTCCAGAAATTAACTGATAAGTTCTTCGTTCAGAAATAGAACCTAATTCAGCAAGTCCAATAGCTAGATAATCCATAGACATTGCTAGTGGTTGACCATGAAAATTTCCACCTGAAAGGATCTTGTCTTCATTAATAAAGATAGTTGGATTGTCTGTAACAGAATTAATTTCAGTAGTAAATATGTTTTTTACATGCTCAATTACATCCTTTGATGCACCATGCACTTGAGGAATACATCTAAAAGAATATGGATCCTGTACATGTTCTTTAAAACTATCTTGGATTTCACTACCTTTTAAAAAATCACGAATATTTTCTGCAGTTTTAATTTGACCCTTGTGGGGACGAATATGATGAATCAGTTCATCAAAACATTCACTTCTCCCATCAAATCCATCTAGTGATATTGATCCAATTAAATCAGCCATATAAGAGAGTTTCATTGATTTTAATAAACTCCATATACCATATGCACCCATAAATTGAGTGCCATTTAATAATGCCAAGCCCTCTTTAGATTGTAAATCAATAATACTCCAATTATTAGATTTCATGACAGATGATGTTTCAACTTCAATACCATCAACAATGACCTTTCCTTTGCCTAACAAAGGAAGAGACAAATGAGCTAAAGGTGCTAAATCTCCCGATGCTCCTAAACTGCCCTGTTGAAAAACAACAGGAAATATATTTTTATTAAACATTTCTATCAAACGCTCAACTGTTTTAAGTTGTACTCCTGAATGCCCATATGACAATGACTGAATTTTGAGTAAGAGCATGATTCTCACAATCTGATTTGGAACTTTATCTCCTGTGCCACAAGCATGCGATAGTACTAAATTAGATTGTAATTTCGATAAATCATCATTTGATACTTTATTATTGCATAGTGAACCAAAACCAGTGTTAATTCCATAGATCGGTTTATCTGAGTTCTTGATTTTCTTGTCAAGATAAGCACGACAATCTTCTATCTTTTTAATAACACTGTTACTTAATTGTAATTTAGTCTCTTTCTCAATTATATCATTAATAATTGATAGCGTTAGTGTTTTATTATCTATTGTATAATTATTCATTTAAGAAAATTGTTTTAACATTTCAGAAACACTTAAATTAATCTGTTCTCCACTTTCCATATTCTTAACTGATAAAACTCCAGAATCCATCTCATCTTCTCCAACTATAATTACAAATTGGATTCCTTTGCTATTAGCATATGCCATTTGTTTTTTAATCTTATCATTTTTAGGATAAATCTCTGAATTTATTCCTTGCTCTCGTAAATTTTTCAATAAAGGCAAACAATATGCAGTCTCTGTTTCTCCAAAGTTGGCAAAAAGAATTTTTGTAGTAGTATCAATGTTAGCTGGAAATAATTCTAACTCTTGCATAACAATATAAATTCTATCAATACCAAATGAGATACCAACTCCAGAAACATCCTTTAGCCCAAAAATAGAAGTTAAATTGTCATACCTACCTCCTCCTCCAATGGAACCGATAACAACATCATTAGCCTTTACCTCCAATATGCAACCAGTGTAATAATTAAGCCCTCTTGCAAGTGAGACATCTAAACTCAAACAAGCAGATTGTAGTCCTAACTTTGAAATATTATCAAAAATAAACTTCAGCTCTTGTAAGCCTTTACTTCCAATTTCTGATTTATTTAGCAGAGTCGATAAATCATCAATACTTTTTGCATTTAAAAATGAATCTAAAATAGAGAGTGAAGATTTATCTACGCCTAAAATTTCTATCTCATTTTTTACTTTTTCAATACCAATCTTATCTATTTTGTCAAGTATAATAACAATGTCATCAAATAAAGATTCTGTATCCATTAGTTCAACCATGCAACTTAAGATCTTCCTGTTATTAATTGCTATTGTTACATTAGGGATTTTTAATTTAGTAAATACCTCATCATACAATTGAATTAACTCAACCTCACATAACAAAGAGTCAGTTCCAATTACATCAGCATCACATTGAAAAAATTCTCTAAATCTTCCTTTCTGAGGTCGATCAGCTCTCCAAACATTCTGCATTTGGTAGCGTTTATAAGGAAATGTAATGTCATTTCTATTTTGAGCTACAAATCTAGCAAAAGGAACAGTAAGGTCGTATCTTAAAGCCTTTTCAACAATTGATTTAGTTAAATTCTTAGAGTCTGTATCCTTATCAATATTAACTTTTGACAAAAAATCTCCAGAATTTAAAACTTTAAAAATCAATCTATCACCTTCATCTCCATACTTTCCAGTTAAAGTTTGGATATTCTCCATCGCAGGGGTTTCGATTGGTGCATAACCATAGCATTCAAAAGCTGTTTTAACAGTTTCAAAAATGTAATTTCTTCTAAACATAACATTAGAATTGAAATCACGCATTCCTTTTGGTATAGACGGTTTTGTTTTACTCATAATTGTTTGCAAATATCGTAAAATATAATAGATAAATTTCATTAGATTTGGTGCGAGAATTATGAAACAATTATCTACCTTATCTCTTCTTATATTACTCTCTTGCAATATGAATAATACCAATTCTGTTGATGTCCTTAAGCAGGATCTTGATGAGATTAATACTATAAAGAAGATATTAAGCTCTCAACAGGAATGTTGGAATAACGGAGATATTGATGGGTTTATGCAAGGCTATTGGAATTCTGAAAAATTAGTATTCACTTCACTAAATCATAAACCAGCTTATGGATGGAAAAATACTTTAGAACGATATAAAAACAGTTACCCAACAAAATCTAGCATGGGAGAATTGAGATTTGAAATTTTAAATCTAAAACTTATCTCAAAGACGACTGCAACTCTTAAAGGAAAATGGGAACTTATTAGACAAAAGGATCACCCTAACGGGCTATTTTGGTTAGATATTGAAAAGTTTGATAATAATTGGCTAATTACAAAAGATTCTACTGTATCATTTGAAATTAACAACCCAATATAGTTTATGAAAAAATATTTTTCTTTAATCAAATTTAGTCATACAGTATTCGCTATGCCATTTGCGTTTATAGGTTTCTTTTTAGCTTCTAAAACATATGATTTTGAATGGATTACCTTGATTTATGTGATATTATGCATGATCTTTGCACGCTCTTCAGCAATGGCATTTAATCGTTATATTGACAGAAAAATTGATTCCCAAAATGTAAGAACTGCCAATGTTAGAGAAATACCAAATGGATCAATTAGCCCAAATAATGCATTGATTTTTGTAATACTAAATTCTATACTTTTTATTACAATAACTTATTTTATTAACTCATTATGTTTTGCTCTATCCCCTATTGCATTATTGATAATACTTGGATATAGCTATACAAAACGCTTTACTTCACTATGCCATATAATTTTAGGATTAGGCCTAGCTCTTGCTCCAATAGGAGCATATTTAGCTGTAAGTGGAGAATTTAATATAACTCCAATATTGTTTTCACTAGCTGTTTTATTTTGGGTTAGCGGTTTTGATATTATTTATTCACTTCAAGACGAAAGATTTGATAAATCACAAAAACTACATTCATTTCCAGTACTTTTAGGTGGTAAAAAAGCTTTAAATCTTTCAAAAATACTTCACTTATTTGTAATACTAATTTTATCTCAAATTCCAAACTATTTTAATTTCGGCAACATCTATTGGCTTGGATTTTTTATTTTCTCAGCCCTTTTAATTTACCAACATACTTTAGTAAAGCACAATGATTTAAGTAAAGTTAATCTTGCATTTTTTACTTTAAATGGTTTCGCTTCTATAATTTTTGGTACAATAATTATTATTGATTTAACAATGATCTAAAATGTATTTTTCATAATACATTTGTAATTATATGGTTAGAGAATTATTTTAGAATTCACAAAATAAAAAAATTGGTTAAGCCTTTCTCTCAACAAGAAAACATGATAGCAAGCAAAGTAATATAAGTAGTGTTTTTTTAATTTTAGATTATTTTTTAACCTATTGCAATATTAGTTTCTTATTAATTATACCATCCTTAGTTTCTATTTCTAAGAAGTAGATTCCTTTAGCATTTTCATTTAGAGATACTTTCTTAGTGTATTC
>JABICI010000067.1 GCA_018652335.1 Flavobacteriales bacterium | reverse complement strand
TTGATTTTATCAAAACCCTTTCATTAAAAATACTTTTGACAGATTTTGTGTTTTGATATTTAGATATCTTTAGTGATACATTAGATAAATCTAACAAATCTTGATATTTAACTGAATCTTGAAATTCAATGGCTAGCAAAATTAAATTCTTGTCATCTAGAGACTTGTCAATTATATCTTGGCTCTCATTTGATAATTCAATTATTCTTTCGCTTTCATAAAAAATTTTTAATCCACTAAAATTATTTAATGAAACTAATAATAACATTGAAATAAGTGAAAGGAAGATATATTTATACTTCCACAAAAATTTTATCATTTTATAACTATTAATATTCCTTCATTATAAAAATGGAATGATAGACAGTTCTTTAGCTTTTGCCTCTACCATAACATCTAAGTCTAATGCATAAGTATTAGGAATCTCATTAATATAATCTGAATGAGCCTGAGGTTTTAACTTATCATTCCGCTCATGCAATGCTTTAGATTCTGAATAATGAACTACAGGCTTTATATCACCCCAAGTAGACACTGCAAGTTTTAGCGCTTCTTCTTCTGATAAATCTCCAGTACAAAATTTATGGTGGTGGTAATCAAATACAATAGGAATACCAATACGTTCATGAATGTACATTAAATCTTTTACAGAGTACATACTTGCTTTATCATCATTCTCTACAGTTAAACGAGTTTGAACTGATTCAGGCAGCCTCTCAAAGTTCTTACAGAACCTATCCATTGCAGCTATCTTATCACCATAAACACCATTACAATGTATATTGATTTTGTTATATGGAGTTCTACTCAATCCTAACATATCAAAGACTTCACCATGCAAAGTTAAATCAGCAATAGTATTTTCTACTACGTGTTCCTTAGGAGATACTAACACATTAAACGGACCAGGATGTGCTGTGATACGTTGTCCACACTTATTCGCAAGTGCTCCGGCAAGACCTAATATATTTTCAATGAGATTGTAATTTTGTAACTCTGTGAGATTATACTCAGATGCCCAAGGAAACAAATCAGAGGTTAACCTAAAGAAGTTAATTCCATTCTTATTATTCCATTTAATTATCTCAACTAGATCTCTGCAGTTTTGAATAGCCAATTCAGATGCGTATGTAATACCTTTTTCTTTAAAAGTTTTTTTAATCATACTACGATTAGTAGTAATTTTGGGTTTATGTTCTCCCAAAGTCATATTAATGCAAGCGTAACCTAAATTCATAATTCAGTTATTCATCTTAAATAATAAGATATCATTTAAATTAAACACAACTATTTAGTTAATTTGTCTTTAAAATTTTTAGGAATTTCTGGATCATTTAATAAATCTTGCTCTTGTTCTTTATGACTGAAATTAATCATATATATAAGTCCAATAATATAAAGAGAAAAAATTACAAATCCTACTATAAGCATACTCAAATTCATGATTTTCTTCTTTGTCTTATTGCTATAGCAAATAGTAAAATTGTACCAGGCCAATGTGCTGTGTACTGCGCTCCTTCTGGATCTCCTATTATATGTAACCCAATAGAATACAACATACAAGCAAAAGCAAGTAATATTGGATAATAGGTGCTTAGAAATTTATTCATCATTTTTTTTTTACAAAAATACATATATAATTTAACTATGTATAACTTTTTATAAAAATAATTATACATTAATAAAAAAAAAGTATTTTTGTAAAAAAAAAATGAACGAATACAACAGTACCAAAATTTTTGATGGATATAGCACAGCATTTAGACAATGGAAAGCTAAACATTCTCACTGTCAATATATTCATGGATATGCAATGAAGTTTAAAGTCACCTTTACAGGAAGCCTAAGCGAATTAAACTGGGTTTGTGATTTTGGCTCATTTAAAAGAAATGGAATAAAGGAACACATGAGCTACATGTTTGACCATACAACAATAGTTGCAGAAGATGATCCACAATTATTAATATTTAAAAAACTTTCAGAAGAAAACTTAATACAACTAAGAGTATTAGAAGGAGTCGGATGTGAAAAATTTGCCACTTATGTTTACAATTACATAAACGATATGATATTTATTGAGACAAAAGGAAGAGTTAAAGTTCTAAATGTTGAATGTTATGAAGGAGGTACAAATAATTCAGCAATATATAAACCTCTAACAAAATAATTGGATCAATATGAATAAAAAAAATGATAAAAAATATGAATGGATTGGAGATGCTGAGTCTACAATAGAAGCTCCTAACAACAAACATTCTGAAAGGTACTATGAGCCTAATAGAGATTATGATACTGATTATAAACCCACTAAAGATGATATTAAGACTTTTCCAGACTTACAAAATGGCCCTTCTTCTTTAATACAAGGGACTCCCGTTGCTATACAACAAGTAGGTATTCATAATTTTAGATTACCGCTTAAGTATGATAAACGAGAAGGAGGAGATATAGAACTTGAGACTAAAGTAACAGGTACTGTATCTTTAGCTGCTCATAAGAAAGGCATTAATATGTCGCGGATTATGAGATCTTTCTACAAGTATAAAGATGAAAAAGTTTATAATAAGTTAGATAAAATATTACTTAACTATAAAGATGATCTAGAGACGTTTGATGCAAGAATAGGATTACACTTTTCTTATCCTATACTGCAAACATCCTTAAGATCTAATAACTCAGGATATCAATATTACAACTGTACATTAGAAAGTAATATAGATAATAAAGGTGATATCATAAAGTTTTTACATTTTGACTTTGTTTACTCGTCAGCGTGTCCTTGTTCTTATGAACTTGCAGAGCATGCTAAAAAATATAGAAACAAAATAACTGTATCTCACTCACAGCGCTCAGTAGCAAGAATATCTATTAAATTTGAAAATACAGTATGGATTGAAGATTTACAAGAAATATGTATTAATGCCTTAAAAACTGAAACTCAAGTAATAGTAAAAAGAGAAGATGAGATGGCGTTTGCTGAACTCAACGGATCTTATCTCAAGTTTGTTGAAGATGCCGCTAGATTATTATATGAACAGTTAGTAAATGATACACGTGTCAAAGATTTTCGAGTAATTTGCTCTCACCAAGAATCTTTACATTCACATGATGCTGTATCAGTAATTCTTGCTCCTAACAGTAAATTTAGTAATCATGTACCTCACGAATTTTGGTCAAGCTTAATTCACACATCATAAAATTAAAAAATGAATAAAAAAAATTCTATAAAAAATACGATTCTATTTATTAGCTTTATCGCATTTTCAAATGTTGTATCTTCTCAAAGTGTAAAAGTATACGGTTCAATTAGTAACACCTTGAATAACGAGCCGATACCTTTTGCAAACATTATTATTGAAGGGACAACAATTGGCGCTACATCTGATATTGATGGAAACTATGAGATTTTGAATCTAAATGCTGGTGCTTATAACTTTAAATGTAGTTATATTGGATTTAATACAGATATTCAATCCGAAATAAAGGTAAGCTCTAACAAAAGTCTTAGGCTTGATTTTTTTCTAAGTGAAAATTCAGAACTTTTGGGGGAAGTAAAAGTTAGGGGAAATACTTTTAATAAAACACAAGCTAGCCCTGTAAGTTTGCGAACGATTAATGCTTCAGAAATTTCTAAAAGTGCTGGTGGAAATAGAGATATATCTAGAGTAGTAGCAAATTTGCCTGGAGTGGCCACATCATCAGGATTTAGAAACGATATTATTGTTAGGGGAGGCTCACCAACTGAAAATAAATTTTTCTTAGATGGGATTGAAATACCAACTATCAATCATTTTACTACTCAAGGGTCATCCGGAGGTCCAGTAGGTATTTTAAATGTTAATTTTATTAGAGAAGTTGATTTTTACACTGGAGCCTTTCCTGCAAACCGAGGTAATGCACTTAGTTCTGTAATGGAATTAAAGCTGATTGAAGGAAATGAAGAAGAAATAAGTGGTTCGTTTGCTCTAGGATCCAGCGATGCTGGACTAACACTAAACACACCGTTATCTAAAAAATCCACTCTACTTTTATCGGTAAGAAGATCATACTTGCAATTTTTATTTAAAGCATTAAAATTACCTTTTTTACCAACCTATAACGATATGCAGTTTAAATATACTTTTAAACCAGATAAAAAAAATCAATTTAACTTTCTTGGAATAGCTACAATTGATGATTTTACTCTTAATAAGGATATTAACAATGATGAAGAAGATACGTTGCAAATTGCATTAAATAATTATAATCTAAATAATTTAGTTATAAATAAGCAATGGAATTACACAATTGGAGGTACTTGGCGACATTTTTTTGACAACTCAAACCTCTTTTTTGTAATGAGTAGAAACCATCTTGATAATACTGCTTTAAAGTATTTAGATTATGCAGATGAAAATTCACAAAAAATTCTAGATTACAAATCAGAAGAGATCGAGAATAAAACACGCTTAGAGTATAATTTTAAAAGAAATGGTTATTCAATTATAATTGGATCTAATTTAGAAGATGCAACATATACAAACAATACCAATCAGATATTTACTATTGGAGATAGTATTATTACTGGAATTAATAATGTTAATCTACATTTTATAAAATATGGAGCTTTTACACAAATAAGCAAAACATACTTTGAAAATAAGCTAACTTCTTCATTTGGCTTACGAATAGACGGAAATTCATTTACTGAAAATGCAAATTCAAATAATTTTTCTCCAAGACTATCATTAGCTTACAACCTTAATAGTAAAACAAGTATTAATAGTAACATTGGGAGATTTCATCAATTACCATCCTATACCATATTAGGATTTGAGAATAATGGCAAATACCTTAACAAAGATGCTGAATATATTACTTGTGACCATGCAGTGATAGGAATTGAATATAATCCTTCTAGCTATAGCAAAATCTCATTAGAGTCATTTTATAAGAGGTATAGTAAATACCCCTTCTCAATACTTGATT
>JABICI010000005.1 GCA_018652335.1 Flavobacteriales bacterium | reverse complement strand
ATCTGTAACTTGTGTTAAATCACTTCCGTCAATATTACAGGTATAAATTTCCATTTTGGTTGGCTGTACTAATCCTTTTGACAAAAGTTCTTTATACTCTTTTATTTCTTCATCTGTTTTTGGTCTAGATGATCTAAAAACAAGCCTTCTGCCATCGTGTGAGAAAAAAGCACCCCCATCATATCCTAATTGATCTGTTACTTGAAAAACATCTGAACCGTCAATGTTACAAGTATATAATTCTAAATCGCCAGATCTAATTGATGTAAAAACGATTTTATCACCCAATGGTGATACTGTTGCCTCGGCATCATATCCTTCATTGTTAGTGATTTGTGATATAATATTCCCATCTAAATCTGCTGTAAAAATATCAAATGAGCTGTAAATTGGCCAGACATACTTACCATCTTCTCTCCTTTTAGGTTCTTGTGGGCATGCAGAATCTGCTAAATGAGTAGATGCATAAATAATAGTTGTATCTCCTGGCATAAAATATGAGCAAGTTGTTCTTCCAAGGCCTGTACTCACCATTGATGGAATTATAGAATCCATGTTGTAATTGTTTGTGTCAGTTACATATATCTGATCACATGGAGCATCCCATTTTTCATTTTTTGCTTGAAAAACAAGTTTACTGTCATCAAAACTCCAATAAGCCTCAGCATTATCACCTTCAAAAGTTAATTGCTTCATATTGCTAAAATGAACTTCATCAGGATATATAATTGACGGATTATTTTCTTGTTTTTTTTCATCATTAGTACTGCAAGAAAATAATACTAATAGAATTGCTAAGTAAAAAGAATTTTGTTTCATATTTTTGTAAAGTTATTGGGCAAAAATATTACTTTAATTATGAAAAAAAAACAAATAATTACTTTATTTCTTCTACTATATGGGGCTGTTATATCAGCTCAAACAAAAGAAGAAATTATAAAGTCCATGATTGAAGAAGTTACTTACTTAGCTTCTGATGAACTTGAAGGAAGAGCAACAGGTACAGACTCAGAGAAGCTTGCAGCTGATTTTATTGGCCAAAAGTTTCTGGAATATAATTTGCAAGAAAAAGGAGACAAAGATTATTTACAGTTTTTCACTGCAACAATCAAAGATAACCCTCACTCACAGCAAATCAAGAGAAAAATTGAAGGTATAAATGTTGTTGGGTTTAAAGATAATAATAAAGAAGAAACAATAATCATTGGCGGGCATTATGACCATTTAGGCTATGGAGATTTCGGATCTCTTTATGTTGGAGAAAGAGCTATTCATAATGGTGCAGATGACAATGCTAGTGGCGTAAGCATCTTGATTAACCTAGCTAATTCATTAGAGTCAGTTAAAGATTATAATTATTTATTTATTGCATTTTCAGGTGAAGAACATGGCTTATTTGGCTCTTCATATTTTGCTAAGAACCCTACAATTAATTTAGAAAAGGTAAGATTCATGATTAATTTTGATATGGTTGGTAGATTAAATGAAGAAAATACATTAGCAATTAATGGAGTTGGCACAAGCTCAAAGTGGAATGAATTAATCACTAAATCAAATAAATTTGATTTTAAACTTACAACCTCAGCATCAGGAATTGGCCCCTCAGACCATACATCATTTTATCTTCAAGACATTCCAGTACTACATTTCTTTACTGGACAACATGAAGATTATCACAAGCCAAGCGATGATACAGATAAAATCAATTTTAATGGAATGTATAAAATACATGAATTTGTCAAAGAAATTATCATTAATTCTGCAGAAATTGATGAATTTGATTTTCAAGAAACTGCAAGTGACAGCGTAAATACTCCACGTTTTAAAGTCACTCTTGGAGTTATGCCTGACTATCTATTTTCTGGAGAAGGAATGAGAATTGATGGTGTATCACAAAGCAAAACAGCTGATAAATATGGCATTCTAAAAGGAGATATAGTAATCCAAATTGGTGATATTAAAGTTAAAGATATGATGGATTACATGAAAGGGTTAAGTAAATTTGAAAAAGGAGAAGGAACTATTGTTAAATTAAAAAGAGATACAGAAATTATTGAAATACCAATAGTCTTTCTATAATAATTTAATCTAAAAAAGTAACTTATGGTTTTAAAAATATTCTCTGAGTATTTCTTGAAATCAAAGCACCTAACCCATTATCAACATTTGAATAAACAGGTACAACTTCACCTCCAAATAGGCCTAATTCACCATTGTCAACATGTTCTCCAAGTGAATTGTAATATAAATATGTGTCATTAGAAAAAGTTGAAAATTTAATAATTACCGTATCACACTCAGCATAGCTAAGCTCTGTCTCAACATCTAAATTTATTATTTTCTTTTGGCCATTAAATAATGCATCAGTAAATAGAACACTACTTCCTCGAAAAGTAAATCCATCAAAAGGAATGTCAGAAGGAAAAGAAAGGTCATTTGATAAAAATTCTGTATCACCCCGAAAACCCCATTCTTGAAGATAACCATATTCATCTTCATATTGTTTTGTGCATGATGAAAATAATCTGAGTGAATAATAATTCTGAGTTTCTGAATCATCATCAAAACTAAAAGTTAAACCAATTCTCCCCTCATTTGATAATGTATCAACGCTAATATTATAAAGCTCAACATCACTTGGAATATATGTCTGTGCTGAAATAGAGTTATAATCTAAATGATTAACATCAATTTTATATGTGATATCCTTTTCAGGAACATAATTATTTTTATAATAATACATTGGAATAGAGTCAACATAAGAATTATCATAATTGTATACGTATACAGGATTTAGCAAATCTGGTAAAAGAGTATCAATAAACTCACCATCCTTGTAAAGTAACACATTAGCATCATTTATAAATGATGGTCTAGAATTAGAAAATGCTCCAACAGAGTTAGATACAACAACCTGAGCTATAGTATCTGTATTTAATAATCCATTAAGCACTAAAACTGGTTCATGTGGCGGAATCTCTAAGTCAACCACTGTGTCTAAATCACAAGAAATAAATAAAGAACAAATAGCTAAAAAATATAACAAAGTGAATTTCATAATTAAAATTGTATTTTATAAGATATGGATGGAATAATAGGAAATAATGACACCTGCTTTGCTACTCTTTCATTATTTTGATAATCTAGATATGCAAACCATGGGTTCTTTCTATTATATATATTGTACGCACCAAATGACCAGGTACTAGAAAACCTCTTTTTATTAGAGCTCTTATTAAGAGCAAAATCTAATCTATGATAAGATGGTAGACGTGTTGAATTTCTACCGCCATAAGATTCAACAGATTCAACAAATAATTGATCATTCCATCCGCTAGATGATGGCATTCCAAAGTAAATTCCTTGTGGAAAAGTAATTGCATTTCCAGTACCATATACCCAAGTTGCTCCTACATCCCATTTATCATTAAACTTGTGAGAAACAACTAATGAAAAATCATGTCTTCTATCATACTTGTAAGGGAACCAATCTCCAAAATTTATATTCTCAAATTTTCTGTTAGTCCATGAAAGTGTATACCCAATCCATCCTGTTGTTTTACCTTTCTTTTTTTGTAAAAACAGTTCTGCTCCATAAGATTCTCCTTCACCACCAGTTTCTACAGCATTTTGCCATGCCTCACTGCTATTTAGGTTAGAATAACCGGATTTATAAGCAATTAAATCTTGCATAGTCTTATAATATCCTTCTAAACTTAACTCATACTTGCCTGCTCCAAAATGTGTGGTTAAATTTATAGCCCATTGTTCAGATTTTTGTGGTGGCACACTATCAATAGCTGGCACCCAAAGATCACTTGGAAATCCAACCGAAGAATTAGATAAAAGATGTATATTCTGTTGCATTTTTGCATAAGAAGCTTTTAAAGACCAATTATCATTCAATAGATATCTTGTAGATAATCTTGGTTGGAAACTAAGATTTTTATCATCAGAAATTTTTTCTAATAATTGTATATTTGACTGTATAGAATTATTAGCAAGTGCGTAATAACCTACATGCAAACCAATATTTGCCTGAATTCTATTTGTGATTTTAAAATTATCCTCAATATAAAAAAAAATTTCATGAGCTTTTGTATTTGCTGAGAAGTTAAGAACAGTATCAAGTGAAAAATTATTGCTAGTATCAGGTGATTGTATTAATATATTTTGCGATGTTTCTCCTGGAAAGAAATTATGATACGTATATGAAGAACCAAACTTAATATCATGCTTAGGGTTTGGAGTATAATCAAAATCTATTCTAGCACCTATATCTTCTATTCCAGCTAAATAACCAAAATTAATATTTGTAATTTCATCTCCATTATCTAATTGCTGATTAGCCGTAAGTCCAAAATCAGTATTAAACGAGTATCTACTAAAAGTAAATGTAGTATTGCTAAAAAGCTTATTGTTAAATAAGTGATTCCATCTTAATGTAGAGGTGATATTTCCATAACCTAAACCAAAATTTAAAATTCCATTATCTGAACTATTTTGATTACCCTTACCTCCTTCAAGACTAGAATCATAATTTATTCCAAATGCATCCCTACCTAAATAGGCGCTTAAATAAAGCCTATCATTCTGTGAAATCTTGTGATTTATCTTTGCATTTAAATCATAGAAATATAAAGTTAAATCTGTGCTAGCAGGCATAAATGGTTTGACAATAAAATCTGCATAAGTTCTTCTTCCAGCAATAATAAAAGATGTTTTATCTTTAATTATTGGTCCCTCTAATGATAATTTGGAAGATATAAGGCCTATAGTTGCTTCTCCTTTAAATTCCTTTGTATTACCTTCTTTCATATCTATTTCTAATACAGATGATAATCTACCACCAAATCGAGCTGGGAAACCTCCTTTAGTTAGCCTTACTGTTTTAATTGCAGCAGCATTAAATACTGAAAATAATCCTCCAATATGAGATGCATTATACACAGGAACTCCATCAAGTAAGATTAAATTCTGATCTGGACCTCCACCTCTTACGTAAAAACCTGATGAGCCTTCACTTGATTGCACTCCTGGTAATAACTGAATAGCTTTTAAAACATCAACTTCCCCTAAGAAGGCTGGCACTTTTTTGATTTGTTCTATTGGAACTTCTATCATTGATGTTTGAGTCATTTCAACAATATTCTTATTAGCATTAACAACTATCTCGTTAATATTATATGTAGATGTTGTAAATTCTATATCAATACGAATATTCTTTATTAATGCAACTGATTGTTTTTGTACTTCATATCCAATAAAACTAAATAAGATTTCATAATTATTAGACGGAAGAGTCAAGCTATAAAAACCATAGGTATTTGAGCTAACACCAACAGAGAGTTCTTCACAATAAATATTTGCACCTACTATACTTTCACCATTACTTTTGTCAGTAATATATCCACTGATGGTATACTTGTCTTGAGCACTAAGTGAAAACGCATTAACAAATAGTAAAAAAAGAAAAAATGATTTCTTCATGCGTGCCAATAACGTAATTTTTCATTACTTTATTTCATAATTGTGCAGAAAAGGGTTAAAATGGATTTACCTCTACACTAATACCTTAACATAATTTTAAAAAGAAACTGATTTTACATAAAAAAAACAGATAAACTACTTTTACAAAATAAAATTAAACAATGACAGACATTAAGAAATATTTACAATGGAATAAAAAAGCATGGAATACTAGAACACCTACTCATATTGCTTCCAAATTCTATAATCAAAATAAATTTCTAAGTGGTAATACAACATTAAATACAATTGAGTTGGATTCACTTGGTGATATCAAAGACAAAACATTACTTCATCTACAATGTCATTTTGGTCAAGACAGCATCTCTTTAGATAGAATGGGGGCTCTGGTAACAGCAGTTGACTTCTCTGACATTTCTATTTCAGAAGCTAAAAAGCTTAATCTTAAAAATAATACAAATGTTCGTTTTATTGAGAGTGATGTGTTAAATCTAAATTTAAATAAAAAATTTGATTTAGTATTTAGTTCATATGGAGTAATAGGATGGCTTCCAGATTTAAATGCATGGGCTAATACTATCTCTAATCATTTAAAAAAGGGTGGTGAATTTCTTTTAACTGAGTTTCATCCATTTTTAAATCTTATTATTGATGATGATCAAGACTATTTTTTTGATCCACAGCCTCATATTGAAAAAAGTAATAGTACATACACAGATGGAAAACTAAATAACGAAACAACAACTTGCTGGTGGAGCCACTCTCTAACAGAAATTTTTATTGCACTAGAATCAAACGGCTTAAAGCTCTTACATTTTGAAGAGTTTGACTATAGTCCCTATAAACTAGAGGGAATGATAGAAAAATCAAATGAAAAATTTGTTCTAGAAAAAAAAGCTACTAATAGATTGCCTTATGTCTTTAATCTCAAGGCTATCAAAAAATAATGTGAAGAAATTTATGCCACTCTAAAATATTTGACATTAACTGCCATTCTGTCCTAAAAATTCCCTTGGCATAGTTTTAGCAGTAATGTCAATAAAAGCTACACTTATGAAAAATATTAGCAAATTTGAAAAAGAAAAACTACTACAACTTCTTGAATGTTCAGAAGCGGAACTTAATTTATTAATTGATAAATCAACTAAATTACTTGATAATCATAATAGTACATATGATGTAATTTTAAAAATATTACAGCAAGGATATAATATTAGAGAAGCAACATTATCGGCATTAATAATTGGACAAGAAATAGGCTACAAAAAAGCTGAAGTTGAAATGGAAGAAGAAATAAAAGATAAGCTATACAGAGCTTTTAAGAATTCACAATAAATATAATTACAAAAAAAAGAAAATGAAAAAAACAGGTAACATTAATGTAACTAGCGAGAATATATTTCCAATTATTAAGCAATTTCTGTACTCAGATCATGAGATATTTTTAAGAGAATTAGTTTCTAATGCAGTTGATGCAACCCAAAAAATGAAAACTCTTAATACGATTGGAGAATTTAATACCGATCTAAAAAAATTAAGAGTTGAGGTTATACTTAATAAGGAAAAGAAAACAATTACGATTAGAGATAATGGTATAGGTATGACTGAGGAAGAACTTGACAAATATATTAACCAGATAGCCTTTTCTGGGGCTGAAGAGTTTGTAAATAAATATAAAGACGCTGATGCTAAAAATTCAATCATTGGACATTTTGGACTCGGTTTTTACTCTGCATTTATGGTTGCTAAAGAAGTTGAAATTATCACAAAAAGTCAAAAAGCAAAAAGTAAGCCAGTTAAGTGGGTATGTGATGGATCTCCCAACTTTTCAATGGAAGAAACAAAAAAGAAAACTGCTGGAACTGATATAATTTTGCATATAGCTGAAGATTCAGAAGAATTTTTAGAAGACAATAAAATCAGTTTTATTTTAAATAAATATTGCAAATTCTTGCCAGTTGAGATTAAATTTGGCACAAAGACCGATAAAATTGATGATCCAAAAGGGAAAAAAGATGATAAGGATAATATTATTAAAATTGACAAAGTTTCAGACAATATTATAAATAATACAAAACCAGCTTGGACTAAAAAACCATCTAACCTTAAAGATGAACATTACAAAAGTTTTTACAAAGAGCTTTATCCAATGGAAATGTCTGACCCATTATTTCATATTCATCTAAATGTTGACTTCCCATTTAATTTAACTGGAATACTCTATTTTCCAAAACTTAAAAATAATCTAGAAGTTCAAAAAAACAAAATCAATTTATACAGTAATCAAGTTTTTATTACTGATAATGTTGAAAATATTGTACCTGAATTTTTAACTCTTTTACATGGTGTTATTGACTCACCAGATATTCCATTAAATGTTTCAAGATCATACCTTCAAGCGGATGGAAACGTAAAGAAAATATCTAGCCATATAACTAAAAAAGTTGCTGGCAAATTATCTAGTATGTTCAAAAAAGACAGAAAGGACTTTGAGCAAAAATGGGAGGATATTAAAGTCTTTATTGAATACGGAATGCTAACTGAACAAAAATTCTTTGATAAAGCTAAAGATTTCTCTCTTTATAAAAACACCAATAATGAGTTCTATACATTCACTGAGTTTTATGAAAAAATAAAAGAAACTCAAAAGAATAAAGATGGGAAAACAATCATACTATATACTAACGATGCAAATGAGCAACATAGTTTTGTAAAAACAGCAACAGATAAAGGATATGAGGTTCTAGAACTTGGAGGACCTCTTATTAGTCACTTAATAAGTAGACTTGAATCAGAAAACTCAGACACTCAATTTACCAGAGTCGATGGAGATATTATTGATAAGCTGATTGAAAAAGATGAAAATACCATTTCTAAACTTTCAGATAAGGAGAAAGAAAAGTTACAGAAGATTATTGAAGAAAATGTTGATAAGGAAAAATTCACTGTTCAGATACAGAATATGTCAGCAAATGATCTGCCAGTTGTAATTACACAAAGTGAGTTTATGAGAAGAATGAAGGAGCAGCAACAACTTTCTGGAAATGGGGGAATGCAAATGTTCGGATCATTACCAGAGACTTATAATCTAGCTATTAATTCCAATCATGAGTTAATTAGTAAAATTCTTTCTGAAAAAACAAATAAGAAAAAAGTTAATCTTATTAATCAGCTTCTTGATTTAGCATTACTTTCGCAAGGAATACTAAAAGGAGAAAATCTTACAGACTTTATAAATAGAAGTGTCTCAATGATTAAATAATTTTTTATAGTATATTTACATCCTAATCGTACTATATTGATCAGGGTCTTGAAAAAGTTATTATTTTTATTCTTTTTTTTAAGTGTTTATACATCTTTTTCTCAAAATTGTAACAACTTAATATTATCAGCTGGATCAGATATAACTATCTGTGTTGGAGATTCTATTGCTCTTGGTGGTACCCCCACTGCATCTTGGGCAAATTCTACAGTCACACCTACTTATTCCTATAATTGGATTGGTAATGGTTTAAATGATTCAACTGCAAACCCTTACGTTAGCCCATTAACATCAACAATATATACTTTAACAGTATCAGCTGATGCGGGCTTTGGAGTGCCTTGCGTAGATACTATTAGTGTTACTATTTCTGTACAGCAACTTCCAGTTCTGAATCTTACTCCTTTTTCAACTTTTTGTGAAGATGAGAGTCAATCCTTGTTGATTGGTGGGGATCCTTTTGGAGGAACCTACTCAGGCTCCGGAGTTAATAATAATATTTTTGATCCATCTTTTGCTTCTATTGGTAATAATACAATTACATATACTTACATTGACAGTAATGGATGTTCAAACAGTACAACAGATAACATAATAGTATATGCATTACCATCAACTAGTCTTGCACTAACTAGTTCTCAATCTTGTAGTAATGAGACCCCTTTCCAACTTGATGGTGGCTTACCTACAGGAGGCAACTACTCAGGTCCTGGAGTAAATAATAATATTTTCTATCCATCTAATGCTAATATTAGTAATAATACAATTACATATTCATATATTGATACTAATGGATGTTCAAACAGTGCAACAGATAACATAGCAGTTAATCTACCTCCTGTTGTTAGTTTTTCAATTACTAATCAAACTCAATTTTGTAGCAATGAGACTCCTTTCCAACTTGTTGGTGGCTCACCTGCAGGAGGCACCTACTCAGGTCCTGGAGTAAATAATAATATATTTTATCCATCAAATGCTAACATTGGTAATAATACAATTACATATACATACCTTGACAATAACGGATGTTCAAACAGTGCAACACAAATTATCACAATAATTGAAGCTCCTTATCCACTTATATTTCCAGATCAGAATGGTAATTCTCAAACATCATTTATTTGGGATTTTCAAAACTCATTTACAAGTTGTGGAGGATTTGATTTTGATTTAGCATTGGCTAATACTTCAGCTACAAGTAGCACTGATAGCATCTACACAATAGATTGGGGTGACAACTCTGCAATTGATGTTTTCACATCTACACAATTAGATGGTACAAGTACATTACACACCTACACTCAACAAGGTCTTTTTAATCTTAATTTAACTGTCTTAGGTCAAAATGGGTGTTCAAGTATTCAAACTATTCCTGTATTTAATGGGACAAATCCTGCTATTACACTTGGAAATCCAGGAAGTACAGTTGGACTTTGTGTTCCAGAAAATTTATTATTTCCAATTACTGGAACTTCGATTAATCCACCGGGTACTGAATATACGATTACAACCAATACTGGACTTCCAAGCACTATATTTTCTCATCCACCTCCAAGTTCATATACACACTATTTTGAAACATCATCTTGTGGTGCTTCAGGAGGGATTATACCTAACTCATATTTTGTTGAAATTAAAGCTGAAAATCCTTGTGGAATATCTTACTCAACCGTTGAACCAATAACAACTGGATACAAACCTGTTGCAGATATTAACATCACTCCAGGTGATTCAGTTGCTTGTGTAAATTCAAATGTTACTTTTGAAAATATTTCTATTGAGGGTGTAGTTGTAAATAATAATGGTGTCTGTAATTATACAAACAAAAGTGAATGGCAAATAAGCCCAAATAATGGATGGATTGTTCAAAATGGGTCGTTAGGGAATATTAATGGCTTTATTCCTTCACAGTGGGGTTCGCAAATCATAGAAGTTGAATTTACAAATCCTGGTGTATACCAGATTAGTTTAATTGTGAAAAATAATTGTGGATTTGATACAACAGTTCAAAGTGTTTGCATTGTTCCGCAACCAGACCCTTCATTCTCACTAAATACAGCATTTGGATGTGTACCTGCTAATATTAACACCAATAACAATAGTAACAATTTAGCTGATTGCTTTCCTACAGATTATTTATGGAATATTCAACAAACAAATTCAAGTTGTGGCTATCCATCTTCATGGAGCTTTACAAATAGTTCAGTTTCTACTGATCTGGAACCATCAATGATTTTTAATAATCCAGGCGAATATAATGTCGAATTAACAGCTACAAATAAATGTAATTCCATATCATATTCTGAAAATATTATAATTGCAGCCCCACCACAATTATCTATTAATTATATCCCAAATTTTTGTGATACTGCAGATATTTATCCAATTTTAAGTATTGATGATTGCCTAACTCCTATAAATTCATATCAATGGAATTTTCCAAATGGAGCTCCTGTAAACTCAAACAATAATTTACCAGGTCCAATAAATTATAATCAAGCTGGATCATATACAATTAGTTTAGATGCTTTTAATGTTTGTGGTAGTGGGAGCGCTACTCAATCATTTAATATATATAGTAGTACAACTAGTTCAACTCTTCCTGTAATGGCCTGTGATAGTTATACTTGGAATGGCAATACTTACACGCAATCAGGTAATTACTCTTTCAATACAACTAACTCTAATAATTGTGATTCAACAGCTTACCTAAATCTAATTATTAACCCATCTACAAGTTCTACAACAACAATAACAGCATGTGATAGCCTAATTTGGAATGGGAATACTTACACGCAATCAGGTAATTACTCTTTCAATACAACTAACTCTAATAATTGT
>JABICI010000006.1 GCA_018652335.1 Flavobacteriales bacterium | reverse complement strand
CTACTGTTACATTATAAAACCCTTTATTAATATAATAGTCTTTTATTGTATTTAAACTGTTATTGATTAAACTCTGAGTAAGCACTCTTCCTCTCATTAATTTAAGTTCTTCTTTAAGTGATGTGACATCAGATTTACTCACCTTTTTTCCTTTAAATTTAAATTGTGAAAGTCTCGGGTATTCTTTTAAATTTATTGTGATAAATATTGTCTTTCCAACAATTTTATCTAATGTAATTTCTATGTTAGAAAACAACCCTTGGTCCCAAAGTTTGTTAATAGCTTTTGTTATTTTAATTCCTGGAATCTCAATTTCTTTTCCAATTTCAAGTTCTGTAATTGCAATAAGTGTACTATTGTTAAGATTATTTGCTCCTTCAATTACTATTCCACCGAGCTCATATTTTTTTGGTGTAGAGTAATCAAGCAACTCATTTGTTTGTGCTACAATTATTAGATGAGACAGTGCTAATATTAATGTTAAAATTTTCTTCAAAGTTTTAGTTTTGTGATTGTTCATTTGTTTTTCCAAACCTTCTATCTCTATTTTGATAATTTAAGATTGCTTTTTCTAATTCCTTTTTAGTAAAATCAGGCCACATAGTATCTGTGAAGTAAAGTTCGGAATAAGCAATTTGCCAGAGTAGGAAATTACTGATTCTATATTCACCACTTGTTCTAATTAATAACTCTGGGTCAGGAACGTTTTTTGTTGTTAAATATTGTTGAAATAAGCTCTCGTTTACATTCTCAACAGCTACTTTGTCTTTAATAATATTTTTAACTGAATTTATTATTTCCCATCTACCACTATAACTTAGTGCTAAAACTAGTGTTAATGCAGTATTATTTTTTGTTTTATTAATTGCATCTGATAATTCTTTCTTTGCTTTGGATGGTAAAGAATCAATTTCTCCAATACTAACAAGTTTAATGTTGTTTTTCATTAGCGAAGCAGTTTCCTTTTTTATTGCACTAACTAATAATGCCATCAAGGCATTAACTTCATGCTTTGGACGATTCCAATTCTCTGTAGAAAAAGCATATAAAGTTAGATATTTGATTCCAATTTCTGTTGCGTACTCTGTAGCTTCTCTTACAGCATTAACCCCATTTTTATGACCAAATGCTCTTATCTTACCTTTTGATTTTGCCCATCTTCCATTACCGTCCATGGTGATGGCAATATGTACGGGTAAGTTATTTTTATCTATTGTTTGTCTCATTTACAATTTAAGGATAACAATCCTTTGTATTGTTGTTGAGCTTAAAAGAGAGGGTGATACCTGCAAATGAATACCAATCTTTTTTATCTGGATTTCCTCTTTGCTCATCTTTTACGTGGGTTCCGTTTGGATCAGACATTTGTTGGGCAAGATCAGACATTTCAACAGGCCATGATCCATTTATGTTTGGACCTGCATACGTTGTACTAACATCATCTAAATAATCGGTAAAAGTTTTTCGTGCACCATATTCTAAAACTATATTAAAATTTTCATTTACTGCAATTTTAAGCCCTCCACCTATTGGAATTGCAAATTGTATCAAAGAGTATTTTGATCTAGTATTTCCATCAAATTCTGTGGTTGTTCCTTGTCCTTCAGTGCCAAGTTCTTGTAAGTCTACCCACTCTCCATTAATGTTTTCAGCTTGCGGATTAAAGCTAAATATAGATATTCCTGTATATACAAATGGAGTCCATGTGTATAATGGGTTTCCACTTTGATAAGGAAGAAAATTGAATTCTATTTGCCCAGAGAGCTCATAAATAGGAGATCTAAAATGTAACCCTCTATCAAGTGCAATTGTATCTGAAGATTGTCTTTCATCAGATTTTAAGTTTAGGTACATAACTTCAGCTTTATATACAAATCTTTTATCAATATTTTTTCTAATTACAAGTCCAGCTGTTGCTGAAGATTGGTTAAAATGGGTAGTATTTAGATCACCTAAATAATATGAAGTTCCTAGAATAAGACCCACCTCAGTATTTGGTTTAAATTGTTGAGCAGTAGAGGCGAAGTTAAATACAAGTGATATGATTATCAGAAGTAATGTATTTGTTATAAGTCTTTTCATGATTATTTCAATAATCTGCAAATATAGAAAAACTAGATATTTATTCTAGTAAATTAGCTTCTTTTATCCAGCCCCCACATTAGCTTATTTCTAATAGTTGATGTGAAAGAATTATCTTGTGGCTGTATAAGTTTAATTTTAAAGTCAGCTTTTTTTATTAATAATTCTGTATCACTGTCAAAAGCTCTAGATCTAGAATCTAAAGAGACTAATGCTAATTGATCTCTATCATCTACTTTTAGCTTTAATACGCTTTTATCATTTAGAACAATAGGACGAACATTTAGATTATGTGGAGCATTTGGCGTTACAATTATGTTATTTGTTCCTGGCATTATTATTGGCCCCCCACAACTCAAAGAGTAACCTGTTGATCCCGTTGGTGTAGAAATAACAAGCCCATCTGCCCAATATGTATTTAAGAATTCTTCGTCAACAAATGCATCAATTCTAATCATTGATGAGGTATCTTTTTTTGAAATTGCAACCTCATTTAACGCAAAATTCTTGTCTTTAAAAAGATTATTTTCAGTTGTTAACTCAAGTAAAGCACGCTCATTTATTTTAAAATTTGCCTTTAAAATGTCATTTATAGCATCATCAATTTGTCCTGCAGAAATACTAGAAATAAAACCAAGTCTTCCAGTGTTAATACCCATAATAGGTATGTTAGATTCTCTTACAAATGTTACAGCTTTTAACAAGGTACCATCTCCACCAATACTAAGTAAGAAATCCGCATTTTCTTTTAATGATTCATATGAATTGAATGTTTCTTTCTTACTTGTTAATCGAATATTATTTTGTAGAAATACATAAAATTCTTCTTCAATGATTATTTTAATATGCTCACTTTCTAATTTTTTAACTAAATGTTGAATGTATTTAGTGAAATGTTCAGGGTATGGGCTTCCAAATATTGCAATTGTCATAATTTATCTTTTGATCCAAATGGATTTGAAAAATGTAAAAATACTCCTTTTTCTCCTAAATGGTTGATAGAAAATTCAATTCTTAATAATTTATCATAATATGTGACATAATCAATACTTATTCCATTACCCCATTGAAGTTGATTTGATAAATTATTTTGTGCACTATTTTGATTATCTACTACATATCCCATATCAGAAAATAAACCAAGATAAAGTGAATAATGTGATTTATTAAATTGTTTCATTTTAACATATGGAATCTCAAAATTTGTTTTTTGAATTAATGCATATTTTAAAACTGTTTTAGATAACCAAAAATCTTGTCCATCAATCACATAATATTCATAACCTCTAACGTAATCATCAAAACCAAAACCACTCTGAGCAAAATAAGGTTGATATCCATCTGATGACCATTTGCTTTTAAAGCTTGATCCCAAAAAAAATCGGTTTTTTAATTTAATGTGTTTTTCAGCTTTTCCAACGATTTCTAAATGTTTGACAGGACTTGTCCCTTTTAAGTGTTTTATTGCTTCTATCTCAAAGAGGTAGCCATTTAATGGATATTCAATATAATCTCTATTCTCATCTGTAAATAGATAGCTAAATTTAGTGTAATTACCTGATACTTTATTGTTATTTAGATAGGTTGGATTCATTATTGTGATTGTTGAATCTATTTCTGTAATTAAATGTTGTATCTTTAAGCGATGAGTTTGATTAATGTTTTTTCGAAATACAATTTCAGCACTTAATTCATAATCTTTTGATGTAAAATCATTATTATTAGTAAAATAAAAAAGTGAATCATTCTCTGTTTTATAAAATGTCTTTTTTCTTCTAAACATCTGCAGATCTGTATTTAACCCAAGTGTTTTACTTCTATTTATAAAAGGTAATTGATAAGAAATTAAATAATGTTCTTTAAAGCCTCTTCTTATTTTTAATTGAATAAGTTCGTTTCTTCCTCTAAAGTTGTTCCAATTTAAAAATAAACCATAATTTAAACGAGAAAAATCTGAAAATTTACTTGCTTTAAATTCATTCCACCAGGAATTAAAATTACGTTCAGAAATCTCAAAGATTGGATATGGCCAGAAATACCATCTCTCTACTACTTCAATATCGATTTCAACCAAACTATCAATAATCGTATAATCTATTTCATTAAAATTAAATAATTTTAAATTAGTTAGGTTTTTTTGACTTTCAGTTATATTATCTTCTAGCTCAATTTTTGTTGTTATGCTGTTAATATAAAATACAAGCTCTCGAATAATAATTTCTTTTTTAGTAATTTTATTACCACTGATATTAATGTTAGAGATGATTATTTTCTCTTGACCAAATACAATCGATGTAATCAAAACAAGTATTGTAGTACTGACTATACTTTTCATTATTAAGGATTTAAGAATCTCAGTAATGATTCGTACCTTTCAATTGACTGATCATCATTAGTATTATCATTTTTAAATGAAGCGCTTACTTGATAACCTCTTCTTTCAAAATCTTTTACTATGGCAGAAATATCTTCTTTGTCTAGCTTTAGAGTTAGATCAATTTTTGTTGAATTGGGGTTTGAAATCACATAAGAGCTTAAGATTTTAGTATTGTAACTTTCTACAATGCTAGCAATCTCAGTTAGTGTGTAATCTCTACTATTCATTTCTAATACTATAATACCTCCAATTGATTGAATTGTAACTGATTTCGCTATTGTGTGTATTAATTTCTCAATTGTAATTACACCAAAATATTTATTGTCATTTTCAATTACAGGAACTATTGATAACGAGTTTTTTTCAAGAACTTCTATAATATCAAATAAATGCTGATCAGATTTAACATGTGCTGAAGCTAAACTGCTTGAATATTTAGATATTTTATTCTCTGTTGATTCCCAGCTTAGAATTTCATTTCTAGATAATATTCCTTGATAATAATTATCTTTTACGATAGCTAAATGATTGATTCTATATTGATCCATTAAATCTAATGCTTTTTTCCCGCTTAGCTTAGGATCAATACATTCAATACTTGAAGAAATAAGTGCTTTTGCTTGCATTAGACAAAGATAGTATTTTTACATTTGCAAATGTACCAATGACAAAGTTAAGCGTAAATATAAATAAGATAGCAACTCTTAGAAATGCTAGAGGTGGAGATTCTCCAAATCTTGTTGAAGCGTCTATTAATTGTCAAAAATTTGGTGCAGATGGAATTACAATACACCCAAGGCCTGATCAGCGTCATATTACTAGAAAAGACGTATTTGATATTAAACGAACTATTAAAACAGAATTTAATATTGAAGGATATCCCTCACAAGAGTTTATTAATTTAATTTTAGAAAATAAACCAGAACAAGTAACTTTAGTGCCAGATGGCCCGAACGTTATAACTTCATGCGCAGGATGGGATACGATTAAAAATGCAGATTTTCTAAAAAGAATTATAACTAATTTTAGAAATCAAGGTATTAGAACATCCATTTTTGTAGATCCAGATCTTGAAATGATTGAGGGAGCTAAAATTTGTGGATCTGAAAGGATAGAACTTTATACTGAGGATTACGCTCGTAATTATTCTTTTGATAGAGAAAAAGCTATCTTGCCTTACTCTGTAGCTGCTAAAAAGGCAGGTGAATTAGGGCTAGAAGTTAATGCTGGGCATGATTTAAATTTAGAAAATCTAAAATATTTTAATAAAATGATACCAAACCTAAAAGAGGTATCAATTGGACATGCTCTTATTAGTGATGCTTTATATTTAGGACTAGAAAATGTTATTCAAATGTATAAAAGACTTTTAAAGTGAAACTATATTCAAAAATAATCGGTGATAATCTACAAGATTTAATTATTATTCATGGTTTGTTTGGAATGAGTGATAATTGGATATCATTAGCTAGAAAATTTGCGACTTTTTTTAAAGTGCATTTAATTGATTTAAGAAATCACGGAAAATCACCACATTCAGATAGTTTTGATTATAATGTGATAAATGATGATATTTTAGAATATATTACTGATAATCATATTTTAAATCCAATTATATTAGGGCATTCACTTGGTGGTAAGGTTGCGATGAAATTTGCTTTCACTTATCCAGAACGCACTAAGAAAATTATTGTTGCTGATATTGCTCCTAAAGAATATGACACTTCTTTTCATAAAAATTTACTTTCAGACTTAATTAAATTAGATTTAAAAAATTTTAAAAGTAGAAATGATGTCGATAAAGCACTAGAATTTTACATTAAAAATACTAGCGTTAGATTATTTTTATTAAAAAATCTGTACAGAAATGATAAAAAAGAATTCGCATGGAAATTTAACATTGAAGTATTGCTTGATAAATTAAAAAACATTGAAGACGCATCTTTTATATCTGGAGTTTGTAAAGTTCCATCACTATTCATTAGGGGTAGTGATTCAGATTATATAAATGATAATGATGCAATATTGCTTAAAAAGCATTTTTCAGATTTTAGTATTAAGACAATCGAGAAGGCTGGACATTGGCTACATGCAGAGCAACCTCAAGTATTCTATAATGAAGTAATTAGCTTTAACTCAGAGCTAAATATTAGCTAATTATTTTTTCAAAACAAAAATAGTGGTCTTTGTTAATCTTGAGTTGAATTGAGCCCATGTTTTTATATCCTAATCTAGAGTAGAATTCCATAGCTTTTGGGTTACCCGAATACGTATCTAGTCTAATTGAATTGAGTTTATTATTAATTACAAGCCTTTCAGTAAAT
>JABICI010000013.1 GCA_018652335.1 Flavobacteriales bacterium | reverse complement strand
ATTAGAATTATTAAATTTTTCACAATTGCAAATTTACGAATCATTTTTTTCATAATGTAATAACGAAGATTAAAAATAAATAGTATACAATTTTTATCTAGTAAAAGGGATTATCAAATAATTTGTTTATTTTTGTGGAATTCAAATTACGAAAAACTTATTTATGTATAAGAATATTACTAAAATTTTAATCGCTTTATCAGCATTAGTATTTACAACAGAAACAGCTTCTGCTCAAGATCCTGCGTTTAGTCAATTTTATGCAAACCCACTTTACTTAAACCCAGCTTTTGCTGGAACAAATATATGCCCAAGAGTAAATCTTAACTATAGAGATCAATGGCCAGGTATAGGAAGAACTTATGTCACAACTTCCGTTTCATGGGACAAACATATTCAAGCTATTGGTGGTGGTTTAGGTGTTATAGTTTCACAAGATAAAGCTGGAGACGGCAATTTAAATACTTCACATGCTTCTTTACTTTACTCATATCAACTTAAAATAAATAATACTTACGCATTAAAAGCTGGATTTGAAGCTTCTTACAGAATGATTCAACTTAATTGGAAAGACTTGACCTTTGGTGATATGATTGACCCTCAGTATGGTTTTATCTATCCCACCAACGAAGATATTGCTAATAATCCTTCATCTGTCAACTTTCCTGATTTTTCAGCAGGAATACTAGCTTATTCTGACAATTTATTTTTTGGCTTTGCTGCTCATCATCTAACACAACCAAACCAAGGATTTATAAGTGAGAGTCAATTACCAACAAAAATCACAATTAATGCTGGAGGAAACTTTCCACTAAGTAGATATAAAAATTCAATAACAACTATTTCACCAAACATCATTTATCAAAAACAGCAAGATTTTCAACAATTTAACTATGGTGTCTATATAAATAGAGGTCCTGTAGTTGGTGGTTTATGGGCAAGAAATAGTTTAAATAATTTTGACTCATTTATTTTGATGCTTGGTTTAGTACAAGATTCATTTAAATTTGGATATAGTTATGATATTACTGTTAGTAATTTGAAAAATAGTAACACATTAGGAGCTCATGAGCTATCATTTACTCTTTTACTTCCTTGTCGATCAAAAAGCAAATCATTTAACACAATAAGTTGTCCTCAGTTTTAGTTAATTAAAAATATAGATTAATATTCATATAACAAAAAGATGAAAAAAAATAACCTAATTTTAGCACTTAGTTGCATATTCATAATCAGTTCATGTTCGAATTCAAGCACTAGAACAAAAAATACCAAAAATTCAAAAAACTCTACTACTACAGGATGGAAATATAATAATTCAAAAAATGGTGGATATGAGCTTAATGGAAAATTTCAAGAACAAGCAACAGGGCCAGGTTTATTGTTTATTGAAGGAGGATCATTTACAATGGGGAGGGTTGAACAAGATGTCATGTACGAATGGGATAATATTCCTAGAAAACAAACTGTTGCCTCTTTTTATTTAGACGAAACAGAAGTAACAAATGCAGATTACATGGAATATGTGTTTTGGATTAATAGAATGTACGGACAATCATACCCTGAAGTATACAAAAAAGTATTACCTGATACTCTAGTATGGAGAGATAAACTTGGATATAATGAACCATATGTAGATGGCTATTTAAGACATCCCGCATTTCGAAATTACCCAGTTGTTGGTGTTAGCTGGCAACAAGCAACTGACTATTGTGCATGGAGAAGTGACAGGGTGAATGAACGAATACTTATAGATGCAGGTATACTTCAAGAAGACATGGAGCAAATGGATGATAATGTTTTTACGACCCAAGGATATTTACAAGGTCAATATGAAGGTATTGTTCGTAAAAACCCTAAAAATCTTACAAATGAAAATTATGGAAGTGGAGAAAAAAATAGATTAGTTAAAATGGAAGACGGATTGCTTTTACCTAACTATAGACTTCCAACAGAAGCTGAATGGGAATTTGCAGCACTTGGATATGTTGGCAACACTCAAGAAGAGAACACATCAGAAAGAAAAATTTACCCATGGAATGGATCATCAATAAGAAATGGAAATTCAAAAAATCAGGGTGAAATTATGGCAAACTTCAAAAGAGGAAGAGGTGATAATATGGGGGTAGCAGGAAATCTAAATGACAATGCAGATATTACGGCACCAGTAGGAACCTACTGGCCTAATGACTATGGTTTATACAACATGGCCGGAAATGTTTCAGAGTGGGTTATGGATGTATACAGACCAGTTATAGAGCAAACAACAACTGCTGATCATAGAAGCTTTAGAGGTAATGTATACAAAACAGACTCAATAGACTCTGACGGAATGGTTGTTTACGATGATTTGGGTAGAGCAATAAAAGTAAATGTTGATGTCAATGACAACACCTACAGAAGAAACTATAAAAAATCTGATAATATTAATTACTTAAACGGAGACATTGAATCTCAGATGGGTATTGATTGGAATAATCTTTTAGATGAACAAACAGATGCAGATACTTCAAGAGTTCAAATAGACAAATGGAATAGATCTGCAAACAAATATAAAGACAATGCTCCTGAAGGAAACAGTAATGAGATGTATGCCTATGGAGAATCATCTTTAATTACTGATAGAACAAGAGTTTATAAAGGTGGTTCATGGAAAGATAGAGCATATTTCCTTAACCCAGGAACCAGAAGATTTTTAGATCAAGATCAAACAACTGATGCTATAGGATTTAGATGTGCAATGGACAGACTCGGCTCATCAACTAGCAGAGATAGAGATAATCAGAGACTAGGCACTGATTACAGTAAGAAAAGAAAATAATTATAAAATAAAATTCAAAACCCCATTAAAATGGGGTTTTGTTTTATACAAATAATGTCAAATTCTGATCTCTATAATATATATTTAAAAAACCCTCACATTTGTACAGATTCAAGAAACATAAAATCAGGAGGTATATTCTTTGCTCTTAGTGGAGAGCATTTCAACGGCAATAAATTTGCATTAGAGGCAATTAATAAGGGTTGCTCTTTTGCTGTTATAGATGATAAAAGATATAACAGCAAACCCAACACAATATTAGTAGAAAATGTTTTAAAAACATTACAAGATTTAGCAAAAATACATAGAGAAAAACTTACAATTCCTGTAATTGGAATAACTGGCACTAATGGAAAGACTACATCCAAAGAATTAATAAAGAACGTTTTAGAATCTTGCATGAACTGCTATGCAACAAAAGGAAATCTAAATAATCATATTGGTGTTCCATTAAGTATTCTAGAAATAAATAGTAAACATGATATTGCAGTAATTGAAATGGGAGCAAATCATAAAAATGAAATTGATTTTCTTTGCAATATTTCAAAACCAACTCATGGTGTTATAACAAATATTGGAAAGGCACATTTAAAAGGCTTTGGAGATTATGATGGAGTACTAAAAACAAAAAATGAACTCTATAATTATATAAAAAACAATAATGGTATACTGTTTGTTAATAAAGATGATGAACAATTAGTTAATCTATCTAATGAGATATCACAGGAAAATTATGGACTCAAAAGTAACTTAGAATTAAGAAGCATTAGCAATAAACCTTTTATCAATATAAAATGGGGAGAATATATTTTGAAGAGCAATCTAATCGGAGAATATCAATATTATAATATTGCATTAGCAGTCTGTATTGGAAAACATTTTAAAATTCCTAATGAAACAATTTGTATTCAAATTAAAAAATACAAACCCAAAAACAATAGATCACAAGTTATTAATACAAAAAATAATGTAGTTATACTAGATGCTTATAATGCAAACCCTTCAAGCATGAAAGCAATGATATGCTCATTTGCAAATCAAAATTATGATAATGAATTACTTATTCTTGGAGACATGCTAGAACTTGGAGCATATTCTACTAATGAACACAATCTAATCATTAGTATCTGCAAGAAGCTAAAGTTAAACTTCATCTTAGTAGGCAAAGAATTCTCGAAAGTACATAAAGATTCACTCGAAGGAATTAAAGAGTTGTGTGAATTTGTTAAGAAAAATCCTATTAATAATAAAACTATACTTATAAAAGGGTCCAGAGGAATTAGCTTAGAATTAATAGTGCCTTTTCTTTAAGAATTTAATGTGTTACGAATTAATTTCTGAATTAAGAAATAAGAGATAGAAGTAATAAAACCCAATACTCCAGAAATAATTAACATTAAAAAAATTGAAATTTTATTATCTTTTAATGGAAGAACTGGCTTATCAAGTATATTAATATTAGGAGTTTGGTTAAGAAGTGTTAACTTCGATAATTCCAAGTTTTTAGTAATTTCTAGATACATTGTGTTTAAAACCTGAACACTTCTTTGAAGTTGAAACTCTTTTAGTCTTCCTGATGATTTAATGATTCTTTGATTAATATCCTTTACTTTAGCATATTCTTTTTCTTTTACTAAAAGTTCTGAAAAAACAGAATCAGCACGATTTTGCAAAAAATTAAGCGTATTATTTGCCTGAGAAGTTTCATGAGCAATATACATCTTACTCATTTCATTTATTAATTTTTCTACAAATTTCTTTGCAAATTCTTGGTTTTTAGAGGAGTAAGTTAATGTGATAATACTTGCATCCTTATTTTCTAAATTTACTATTAGGTCTTTATCAATAATCTGATTCCATATAACACCACTTATACTATCATGCAAAAAAGTTCTTTTATTTCTAAATGAAAAATTATTTAAAAAACTTAGATCATCCCAACTATCTCTAACATTATTAATTCTAAGGTAATGTTCAATTAGAACATCTGTCTTCCCTTCTATTTTGGATTTTCTCATTAAAGTTTTAATAATAACACCTCTTGACTTTAATAACTCAATGATATTGTTCTGATTAAAAATATTACCATTACTTGAGCCGAAATTAATACCAAAATCACTTGCTAGACTTGACATTGATGATAGACCTGCGCTTGCTTTATCGTCTACTACAAATTTAAGTTCTGCTTTGTATTTCGCATCTGAATTAAAATTGAAATACAGACCTAAGATCATAAATGATAAAACGCATAATAAAATATAATATCTCTTAATAAATATATAATTAAAGTAGTCTCTTATGTAAAGAAGAATATCTCTTAATTTAATTTCATTTGTATTTTCTTCCATCAGAAACTTCCGTTAACTCTTTCAATTAATAAGTATAATGACATAACTGCAGTAATCTTAATAATTACACTTTCAATATGCTTATTGTAGTCAATCTCTTCTTTTTTACTTCTGTTCTTTTTTACAACATTAACAACTTTTATTTTAGAGCCAGGCTTTACTTTAGGAGAGATTGTAAATAATCCATAGTTTATTGACTTTTTAGTTACTCCATTTGCATGAATAACAACAGTTCTAGATTTTTTATTTTCATCAGAAAATCCTCCTGCAAAATTACGAACATAATAATTAGCTCTTTTACCAAAAAAAGGTGCGCTTATTGATGAGCCATTTATATTTTGCAAATCACCAGTAATTTGAACAACATCAAGAATCTTTGGAATAACTATACTATCACCATCAAATAAAACCAAATTATGTTTTGATTTTTGCTTTGAAATTGCTTTTTGTAGGTTAAAATAAACTACATCATAAGTCAAACTATCATATTTTAATTCGTCATTTAGTAGTCTCTCTCTTTTAAGAAGTTCAAGATTGTAAAGATTTGAGAGTTCAAGATTATTAGTGATTGAATCTAAAAGAACATCTGGTATGTTTATTTCATTAGAATTTGAATATAAACTGTGAAATTCTCTAAACATCTTAACTCCATCAACATACGCTTCGTCTGTCAAGCCACCAGCTCTTTGAATAACTGAAGCAATTTTCTCGTTCTTGGAGATTAATGAATATTTTCCAGGGTATTTAACTTCTCCACTTAATATTATATTTACTGGCTCTTCGTAATTTGGATTTTCTCTAACAAATATCTGATCGAAAGGCTGTAAAAGCAACTCCTGAGCTTCAGTATTTAACATAAAATTTTCACCAATAAAAATGTTTTTAATAATAGTACGTCTAGGCTTAACAATATCAGCGGAAAGATCGTAGTCCATTATCCTGCTTACTTCTATCCGACTGCCCTCAGCTTTTTTAGTTATTCCTTTTGACTGAATTAAAACATCTTGAAGGGTCATGCCCTCTCCATATTCAAAGTCTCCAGGACTTCTAACTTCACCAAAGACAGAAACAGTGAATTCATCATCAAAATCATCTGAAGATAATACTCTAACAACATCAAATTCCTGCATCCAAACGTTATCTTCATGATTAGGATTATTGATAACATCGTTAAGATTTACAGAAATATGTGTCTTTGTCCTATCTGCATTTAATCTAATGATATATACCTTTTGCATAAATGTCTTGTCTGAAATACATTTGGACCTTTTTAAAAAGCTAAGAAGTTTTTCTCCTTTTAGAAACTCATAATCACCAGCCACGCCAATACCACCTCTGACGGAGACAACATTTGATAATTTATTGGAAATAGAATTAACGACAATTTGATCTCCATTTTGTAGGATTGTGGTAGATGAATGATCTTGATGAACATCATTTACTTTAATTGAGTTATATTCAATTCTTTTTAATGTTATTATATCTCTAAATGCATTTGTTGAGTATCCACCAGCATATGTGATAATGTCTGAAACAGATTCATTTGATTTTGCTTCATAAGTATAAGGTCTATTAACGGCACCGCTGATTTCAACGATATTTTTTGCTGGAGGCACAAATAGATAATCACCGTCTTGCATGTAAATATCTTGTGAATTTTTCGGATCAAATAGAAATTTATAAACATCTAGAGAATCAACTGTAAAACCATTTCTTTTAATATAAATATTTCTAACTGATCCAAGTTGATTTGGTCCATTAGCAGCGATTAGTGCATTAAAAGCTGTGTTAATTGCTGGAATAGTGTATGAACCAGGATTATAAACTTCACCAACAATATTTATAGTTATTACTCTAGAATATGCTAAAGTTACATCAATCTCAGAATTTTGCATATCTAAAAAAACCGAGAACTTACTTTTTATTAATGACCTCATTTTCTTAAATGTCAAGCCCTTTACATAAATCCTTCCATATGAACTAGGAGTAATGTATCCTCTGTCATCTACTTGTAATGTTTCAGAGAACTCAGAAAATCCCCAGACAGCAATAGAAATTTCATCACCACTTCCAACCCTGTAATTTTCTGGAGCTTTAGCATCTAAAGCTTTTTGATAAAAAGATAATTGATTGTTCCTGAAAATATTTTGCCCATATATCTTTGCTTCTGGATATGATACTGTGTCTACAGCAAGAGTATCTCCTAAGCTTAGATAAAAGTTAGACAAATTATCACTTGCGAAAGCCTGTGCACTAGTATCTTGGGGTTGTTTTGAATATTTTCCTTTGCTATATTTAAAATCCATTGCCTCAGAAATTTCATTTTCTGACAAACCCATTTGTTTTAAAACTTGTTCAGAAGGTATATCTGAAGGTTTTAAATCAGATGGATCAGAATTTGATGGTAAAAACTTCAAATAAGCAGTATTAATTTTTGATTTGTCAATATCAATCTGCGATTTCAGATGAAAAGAAAGCAGAATAGATATTGAAAGAAATATTATTTTTTTCATTAGTATTATTTTAGTATTGAACGCGAAATAACAATTCTTTGAATCTCTGATGTTCCTTCGTATATCTGTGTAATTTTCGCATCTCGCATCAAACGTTCAACATGATATTCTTTTACAAATCCGTAACCTCCATGTACCTGTACAGCCTCAACAGTTGTTTTCATAGCAGTTTCAGATGCAAATACTTTTGCCATCGCACCAATTCTATCATAGTTTTGACCATTATCTTTTAGCCAAGCTGCCTTCATACATAATAATCTTGATGCCTCAATTTCTGTAGCCATATCAGCTAATTTAAATGCTATTGATTGATGCTTGGAAATTTCTTTACCAAAAGCTTTTCTTTCTTTTGAATATTGTAGAGCTAATTCATAGGCACCAGAAGCTATACCCAAAGCCTGCGCAGCTATCCCAATTCTACCACCTGATAGAGTTTTCATTGCAAATGTAAATCCGAATCCATCTTCTCCAATTCTATTCTGCTTAGGAACTTTAACATCTGTAAACATCAATGAATGAGTATCAGAACCTCTAATACCTAATTTGTTTTCTTTAAGCCCTACTACGAATCCAGGCATATTCTTTTCAACAATAAAAGCATTAATTCCTTTATGACCTTTATCAATATCTGTCTGAGCTATAACTAAATAAACAGAGGCCGTACTTCCATTAGTAATCCAATTCTTAGTTCCATTTAGCAGATAGTGATCTCCTTTATCAATTGCAGTAGTCTGCTGTGAGGTTGCATCAGAACCAGCCTCAGGTTCTGACAAACAAAATGCACCTATAATTTCTCCTTTTGCTAAAGGAATTAAATATTTTTGTTTTTGCTCTTCAGTACCATAAGTTTCTATACCCCAACAAACTAATGAATTATTCACCGACATAACAACTGAACATGATGCATCAACTTTTGAAATTTCCTCAATAGCTAAAACATAAGAAATTGTATCCATTCCTGCACCACCATACTTTGGGTTGACCATCATACCCATAAGGCCTAACTCACCTAGCTTTTTAATCTGCTTAACAGGAAATGATTGCGCTTCATCTCTATCAATTACTTCTGGCAATAACTCATTTTGAGCAAAGTCTCTAGCTGCTTCTCTGATCATTTTATGCTCTTCAGTTAATTCAAAATTCATCTCACTAGTCTTTTAAAATTTAATGAACAAAAATACATTTTTTTAAACTATTTTTGAACTCTCATGAACGATAATATCTCATACCGTGTCTTAGGACTTATGTCCGGAACTTCATTAGATGGAGTTGATTTAGCTATTTGTAGCTTCACAAAAAATAAAAATTGGCATTACAAAATTGAAAAATCAACAACGATTAAATATTCTAAATATTGGTTAGAAACTTTATCAAATCTACATAAAAAACCAGAAAAAATAATAAATGAAATTGACCTTAAGTACGGAGATTTCTTATCTAAAATATGTAATAAATTTTTAAAGAATGAAAAAATAGATTACATTTCTTCTCATGGTCACACAATATTTCATCAACCTGAAAACAATTTTACTTTACAAATTGGAAATGGCAATGTAATTTCAAAAAATACAAAGAAAATTACTATAAATAATTTTAGAAATTTAGATGTATCACTAAAGGGTCAAGGAGCACCACTAGTTCCCGTTGGAGACATGCTTTTGTTTAGAAAATATAAGTATTGTGTTAATCTAGGAGGCTTTGCAAATGTCTCTATAAAAAAAAATAATAAAATTATTGCATTTGATATATGCCCAGTAAATATACTTCTTAATTATTTTAGTAATTTAAAAGGTAGAGCATATGATTTGAATGGTTGTATGGCTCAAACAGGAAATCTTGCCCCAGATTTACTAAAAAAATTAAATTCTTTGCAATTTTACTCAAAAAGACATCCAAAATCACTTTCTAGAGAGTGGGTAGAAAAAAATATAATTCCATTAATTAAAAATAATATTAAGATAGAAGACGTATTGCATACTTTATGTGAACATATTGGCATACAAATAGGCAAATTACTAACTGATAAGGAAGCTCTTTTCTCTGGAGGTGGTGTATTTAACACTTATCTATTAAGTAGAATAAAATTTTATTCAAAATCAAAAATAATTATTCCAGATAAGTTATCAATAGAGTTTAAAGAGGCTTTGATCTTTGCCTTCTTAGGTGTTTTGAGAGCAAGAGGCGAGGTGAATTGCTTGCAATCTGTCACAGGAGCCATCAAAGATAATTGTGGTGGAGAAGTTAACAATCCTTAATAACAAATCTGTTAACTATACTACATAAGGCTTGCATCTATTTGATATATTTGCAAAAAAAATCTAGTAGGAATATGGAGAAATTATTGCAACAATTTGAAAATAAAAGTCCAGAAGTAGTTTTTGAATGGAATGATACTGAAACAAATGCCAAAGGATGGCTAGTAATCAATTCACTAAGAGGAGGTGCTGCAGCTGGAGGGACAAGAATGAGAATTGGTGTTACAAAAAATGAAGTTCTAGCACTTGCCAAAACAATGGAAGTTAAATTTACTGTTGCAGGGCCACCTATTGGTGGAGGAAAATCTGGAATCAACTTCGATCCTAGAGACCCAAGAAAGAAAGATGTGCTTCGCCGATGGTATGCAGCAGCTAAACCATTACTAAAAACATATTATGGAACAGGTGGTGATATGAATGTAGATGAGGTACATGAAGTAATTCCATTTTGTAAAGAAAACGATATAATTTTTCCTCTTGAAGGAATCGTTAGAGGACATCTTAAAAAAGATCCAAAAGAAACCAAAAAAATTATTGAACAGTTATCCTTAGGCGTTCCTTTAATTGTAAAAAACAAAGAACTTTCCCCAAATATCACTAAAAACTACTCAGTTGGTGATTTAATAACAGGATATGGTGTTTCTGAATCAATTGCACATTATTATAATATTTATGGCGGCGAACTGAAAGGCAAAAGAGTTATAGTCCAAGGTTGGGGTAATGTCGCAGGTGCAGCAGCATATTATTTAACTAAAGAGGGTGCAAAAATAGTTGGAATAATCGATAAAGTTGGTGGGTTAATGAAAAAAGAAGGATTTACATTTGAAGAAATTAAATCATTATTTGAAAGTAGATCATCTAATTATTTAGAATCTAAAGATATTATGCCATTTGATAAGGTTAATACAGAAATATGGGGAATTGGTGCAGAAATTTTTGTACCTGCCGCTGCCTCAAGACTACTTTCTGAAGATCAACTAGACATGATGATTAGCAATAACTTAGAAGTCATTTCATCTGGCGCTAACGTGCCATTTGCAGATGAAGAAATTTTCTTTGGACCAATATCTAAGCGAGCTGACCAAAAGATAAGTGTTTTGCCAGATTTTATTGCAAATTGCGGAATGGCAAGAGCTTTTTCATATTTTATGGAAGATGATTGTATTATTAAAGATTCAAATATATTTTCTGCTGTCTCAGATACAATAAAGAATGCCCTTAATGAATCATATAAAAAAAATAACTCGAAAATTAACATTTCTAAAACTGCATTTGAAATTGCTCTTAAAAAATTAATTTAATAATAATTAAATGGAAAATAACATGCTGAATCTTGATTTCTTATCAATTGAACTACTTGGTAACTCTATAAAGAATTATTTATGGTTTTTTGGTGCAATATTAGCAGGCTTAGCATTCAAAAAGTTAATTTCAAAATATTTAAGCCATCTTCTATTTAAGCTTGTAAAAAATAGAGACTCAGAAATAGGTGTTGAAAAATTTGATAACCTTTTGACCAAGCCAATTAGTTTCTGTGTCATGTTAATTATTATTTACCTTGGAAGTTCTCATATTCAATTTCCTGAACAATGGGGTCTTGTAGATAATAGTGAGCTAGGTTTACGAATGTTTATAAACAGATCGTTTTATTTAGTTTTTGTATGTTCAGTAATATGGATTGTATTAAAAATGATAGATTTCATAGGACTAATTTTACGAAAAAAGGCAGAATTAACAGAAAATAAAATGGATGATCAGTTAATTCCATTTATAATTGAAATCGGAAAAATATTAGTATACATATTTGGTGTTTTCATTATTATGGGCAGTATCTTTAATGTAAATATTGCAGCATTAGCAACTGGCTTAGGTATCGGTGGTATTGCTCTAGCAATGGCATCAAAAGAAAGTCTTGAGAATTTACTTGGATCATTTACAATATTTTTTGACCAACCTTTTACAGTTGGTGATGTTGTTACCGTAGGCAGTGTAACTGGTACAGTTGAAAAAGTTGGATTTAGAAGTACTCGAATAAGGACATTTGACAAAAGCTTAGTTACTGTTCCAAATAAGAAGATGATTGATGCCGAACTAGACAATCTAGGGTTACGTCCAGTAAGACGAGTAAAATTTAATATTGGGTTAACATACGAAACATCTGCTGAGCAAATCAAAGAAATTGTTAAAGAAATACAAGAAATGGTAAACCTTCATGAAAAAACAAATCAAGACGGAAAAGTACGATTTCAAGAGTTTGGATCTAGTTCACTAGATATTATGGTAATGTATTTTGTTAATAGTCCTAGGTGGGAAGACTTGATTAATGTTAAAGAGGATGTAAACTATAAGATTATGGAAATTGTTAAAAAACATAAATCTGATTTTGCCTTCCCATCATCAACAATATATCTACAAAAAAATAAATAAATTATGACCTTTACAACATTAATGATAATTGTATTCATAGCTGGATACTTAGCGATTGCACTTGAGCATCCAATTAAAATTGATAAAGCAGCATCAGCTCTAGTAATTGGAGGTTTAGGGTGGGCCCTGTTAGCAATGGGTATTTTTGATATAATTGAAATTAATACTGTTGCAGATAAATTTAATCATTTCCAAGATTGGTTTGAAGTAAAGTATCCAAACAAAGTTATTTCTGAATATAAATTCATGAGTTATGAATTATCTCATCATCTTGTAGATATTGCAGAAATTTTATTTTTTCTACTAGCTGCAATGACTATTGTAGAGCTTATTGACGCTCATGAAGGTTTTTCGATTATAACTAATAAAATCACAACAAACAAGAAAGTTGCTTTACTATGGATTCTAAGTTTTATAACCTTTTTCTTTTCTGCAGCTTTAGATAACTTAACAACATCAATCGTAATGGCTGCACTGCTAACAAAGCTTATAAAAGACAAGGAGGATTTATGGCTTTTTGCAGGAGTAATTATTATAACAGCTAATGCTGGTGGTGCATGGTCCCCAATTGGAGACATAACAACAATTATGTTATGGATTGGTGGTCAAGTTACTGCAAGTAATATTATTACATCAGTGTTTTTGCCATCTGTTGTATGTGCTTTAGTCCCACTAATCTATTTATCATTTAAACTTAAAGGTGAAATTGATAGACCAGAAAACATGGTTCTAACAGAACACAAAAAAAATCCTACCACTAAATTTGAAAGAAACTTAATATTTTACTTAGGTGTATGTGGATTGCTCTTTGTACCAATTTTCAAGACAATAACTCACCTACCTCCTTATGTAGGAATCCTTCTTTCTTTAGGAGTGCTTTGGATAACAACTGAAATTCTTCATAAAAGTAAGAATGATGAACAAAAATCAGCACTTTCTGTCATTGGAGTACTAAAAAAAGTAGATGTTCCAACAATCTTTTTTTTCTTAGGAATTCTCCTCGCAGTAGCTAGTCTGCAGTCAGCAGGACAACTAGATATTGTTGCCACCTACTTAGACAAACAATTTAATGGAGATATTTACGTTATTAATATGATTATTGGCTTACTATCCTCAATAGTTGACAACGTCCCTTTAGTAGCCGGAGCAATGGGTATGTATGAAATTGAAGCAGTCGGAGATTTTGCAGTAGATGGAGTATTCTGGGAATTTCTTGCTTATTGCGCAGGAACTGGTGGGTCGGTTCTAATTATTGGCTCGGCTGCAGGTGTAGCAATAATGGGCATATTAAAAATTGATTTTATCTGGTACTTGAAAAACATCTCTTTTTTAGCATTGCTAGGTTATATGGCAGGTGCGGCAACATATATTTTCCTACAATAAACATTAAACTATAATTTTATGAATCTATTAACAATTCAAAATCCTGTAATCACAGACAGTGTTGTAAACAAAAATGATATCAAAATAGAAGATGCTAATATTGATGTTACTGATAAAACTTTATCCATAATTGACTTAATAACATCAGGTGGACTTGGGGGAAATCTAGTTATGGGTACACTAGCAATACTTTCAATATTTGCAATCTACATTTTAATCGAAAGATATTCAGCAATTAACAAAGCAAGCAAAGAAGACGAAAGTTTTCTAAAAAGTATACAAAATTTTGTAGAAGCTAAAGATATTGCAGCAGCAAAAACTTTATGCAAAAACACAAATAGTCCAATTTCAAGGATGATTGAAAAAGGTGTGAATAGAATTGATAAACCAATGACAGATATTTCATCAGCTATTGAAAATCAAGGGAAGCTAGAGGTATATAAAATGGAAAATAATCTTGCAAATCTTGCAACCATATCAGGAGCTGCACCAATGATAGGTTTCTTGGGAACAGTAATTGGAATGATTGTAGCGTTTCATGAAATGGCAAGTGCAGGAGGAAATATAGATGTTGCAATGTTATCTCAAGGAATCTATACTGCTATGGTCACAACAGTTGCTGGCTTAGTTGTTGGTATTATTGCTTTTATTGCATATAATTATTTAGTATCTAAAGTTGACAAAGTAGTTTTTATGCTAGAAGCTAAAACAATTGAATTTTTAGATTTAATACATCATAACGAATAATGGCATTAAGGAGTAGAAATAAAGTAAGTGCAAATTTTAATATGTCTTCAATGACAGATATTGTTTTCTTATTATTAATTTTTTTCATGCTTACGTCAACTCTAGTAAGCCCCAATGCACTAAAATTACTTCTACCAAATAGTAAAGCTAAAACACTTGAAAAACAAACTATTTCAATTTCTATCACAAAAGATATTGAGTACTATGTAAATGAAAATCAAGTCTCACTAAATTCTTTAGAACAAGAACTCAGTATACTTTTAGAAAACGATAAAGAACCTGGAATTATTCTTCATACAGATAAAACTGTTGCGATTGAACATGTAGTAAAAGTCATGGATATTGCTTACAGAAATAAATATAAAATCGTTCTAGCTACAAAATCTAATTAAATGGTAGCTCCAGAAAAGAGAAATAAAATAAAAGGATTTATTGGTACTATTCTTTTTCATGCTTTAGTTTTAATTGCATTTCTTTTTATGGGCTTAACTTATCAAGATCCTCCTCCGTTAGAAGAAGGAATTAGCATTAATTTTGGTTTTAATGACACTGGAGTAGGAGAAATTGAACCGGAAGATATTGAGGAAATAAATGAGATATCAGAATCAGAAATAATTGAAGAACAAATTGAAAATATAGAAGAAGTTATCACGCAATCTACTGAAGAAAATATTGCAGTTAAAAAAATTGAAAAAATTAACAAAAAAGAAAATCTAAAAAAAGAAGATCCTATCAAAGAAGTAATAGAGGAAAAAAAACCAGAAATTAATAAGAAAGCTCTTTATACTGGCAAAAAAAAGAAACAAAAAACTAATCAAGGAAATAGTAATGGCTTAGGAAATGAAGGGTCTCTTGAAGGAGATATGAATTCAAATATTTATACAGGAGGAGGAATTGGAGTAGATGGTATGGCTTATCAATTAGGAGGCAGAAATGCAATTAACAAACCCAAACCTGAGGGCAATCAAATCGAAGGAAAAGTTGTGGTTCTTATAACTGTAAACAGATTAGGTGATGTGATCTTTGCTAACGCTGGAGCAAAGGGATCAACAACTTATGACAAGAAATTATTAGAAAGAGCAAAAAAAGCAGCATTAAAAACAAAATTTGATACCAAAAATAGTGCCCCTGTCAATCAACAAGGTAAAATCATTTATGATTTCAAATTAAATTAATGAACTACCAACAAACGATTGAATATTTATATAGTAGACTTCCAATATACCAGAACAAAGGAGTTACAGCATACAAAGCAGATATAGGTAACATTTCTAAAGCCTCTAATCTATTAGGAAATCCGCATAATAAATTTAAAAGTATACATGTAGCTGGAACAAATGGGAAAGGATCTGTAAGTCATATGATAGCTTCAATTCTACAAGAAGCTGGTTACAAGGTAGGACTATACACTTCTCCACATTTAAGGGATTTTAGGGAACGTATAAAGATTAATGGAAATTTAATTTCAAAAAAAGAAGTCATTGATTTCATTTCAAATAATAAAATAGAATTTGAACAAATAAAACTTTCATTCTTCGAATTTACTGTCTCTTTAGCATTTGATTATTTTTATAAATCAAAAGTTGATATTGCTATTATTGAAACTGGATTAGGAGGTAGATTAGATAGCACAAATATTATTAAACCAATTTTATCAATAATAACTAATATTGGTCTAGATCACACTAATCTTTTAGGTGAAACTATAGAAAAAATCGCATATGAGAAAGCTGGAATAATCAAAATAAATACACCAGTAATTATTGGTAGAAAACAGAAAGAAATTGATCATGTTTTTAAAAATATTTCTAAAAAAAGGGGGGCTACAACTATTCACTCAAATTCATTTGATTTTGCTTTAGATTTAAAAGGGAATTATCAAAAAGAAAATTGTAATACATCAGTTACAGCTATCACAGAAATTAAAAAATTGGGATGGAAAATATCAGATCAGAATGTTAGAGAAGGACTTCAAAATGTCATTAAAAACACGAAATTAGAAGGTAGATGGCAAGTTTTGAATAAAAAACCACTTATTATCTGTGATACAGCACATAATAAGGACGGATTGACAGCAGTAATTCAACAGATATTGCAGATCAAATATGAAAATCTTCATATAGTATTTGGAGTAGTAAATGATAAAAATATTGATAAACTTCTTGACCTATTACCAAAGGATGCAAAATATTATTTTTGCAAACCTAACATTCCCAGAGGTCTAAACACCAGTACTTTACAGAAAATATCTTATGAAAAAAAAATTATAGGAGATTCATTTTCTAGTGTGAAAGATGCGCTTGAAAAAGCTAAAAAAGATGCAAATTTTAATGATTTAATATTTATTGGAGGTAGTACTTTCGTTGTTTCAGAAGTATTATAATTAATTTGATTAAAACTTGCTTGTATTCAGAAATGATATATATTTGCATTCCAAATTTGGGCGATTAACTCAGTTGGTTCAGAGTGCCTCCTTTACACGGAGGAAGTCGGGGGTTCGAGTCCCTCATTGCCCACAACCATTAAGTTAAAACCCTTGTTTATCAATGATTTACAAGGGTTTTCTTTTTTATGTTGTCAGATTTGTTGTCGTTTTAGAGCGAATACATAGCTTTATTCCTCTTCTTTAGTATCTGCAAAGTTAATGTTAATGCTAATAGGTTCTCTTTCCTCAATCTCTTCATAAGGCTTTACCTTTCCAATTGAATAAGGAAGTAGTTTAGTTATTGCATTAATGTACTCTGCAGGAGAGTCTATCT
>JABICI010000090.1 GCA_018652335.1 Flavobacteriales bacterium | reverse complement strand
TGGGTAATATATTTTTCATTATAAATGTTAACTAAAATTATATACTTTAGATATAAAAAAGAGTTAACTTAAAGTGAAGTAAATAAATGAATTTAATAATGTATACAACTAGTAAGTGACATTAAAGAATGAGATTTTTTAAAATTCCAACTTTAACACCTTTTGTAATTTCACAAAAAAATATTAAAAAAAGTCTTTTAATAATTAATATTGGAATCTTTCTTTCAATATTTGCTGCTAGTTCAGCGATAATTTCTCTTTTTATAGAAAATAAAATTAGTAAATATGAAACTGCTATAATTGAAAACAAATCTACAACTATTTTTTTTAATAAATTAGAACGTTACTTTTCAAAATATGAAGATGGTAGAACCAGATTATATGATTCAAATAATACATTTACATCTTACAATGAGATCTTAAGAGCATTAAAAAATGGTGATGCACTTATAGATGATCGTGAGTATTATTTATACAGAATGATTTCTGAATATTACGGTGCAAAAGAATTTTTTGATGATCGAGAATTTATTAATGATATTAAAGAATTTTATAATATTGATGAGAATGAATTATTATTGTCTCTATATGATCCAATTGTACATAAAAAATTTCTTGAAAAAATTAGAAATCAAAGAAATGAAATTGAAAATTATGAAAAAAAATATGATGCCCTTGATTCATATGTTCAAAAAATAGATATTTTTAAATCAGTCAATGATAAAGAGATGCTTGGTTTATTGCCTCAAAACACAATGGATAAATATTACAATGTTTATGTAGACTTATTTGCCATTAATGAATTCTTATTTGAATATCTTGCAACATTTAAAGAAATTATGGCAGATTGGTCTATTTCTAATAAATCTTACAATATAGAAAATTATCAAGAAGTTGAACGATTATCAAATTTAGAAAAACAAATAATAATAATTGCTTTTATTTTTCAAATAATAATATTTTTTGTAACACAATTTTTCGAAATAACTTTTGCAACAAAGGTTAAAAAAAGAATTATTAGGAGTAAAAAAATATGAGAAGAGGAAAATTATCCAATAAATCAATTTTTTATGTAATTTTAGCTGGTACCTTTACTTTATTGTCATATTTTTTAGATCAACAGGTAATTCAAAAAGAAGACGCTATTAGGGACATGGCATTAGAAATTGAAAATCAATATCAAAAAATAGATGATGAAAGTGGAAAATTTGAAGCTGCGATGGATTTACAAACAAGGGTTTTTTTTTCCTCACATCAAACAAGTTCTTTTAGTACAATTAATTATAAAACGCATTTACTAATAGATAGCAATAATACTGTAATACAAAATTTTAATATAGATGACATTAATAGAATAGTAAGAGCCAATTTATTCTTACAATATATTTTAACTAGATCAAGCATTCAAGAATTGTGGTCAGCAGCTGATAAAATGAATTTTACTAAGTCTGATTATGATAATGAAAAAATAAGAACAGTAATGAATGATCTTTTTACTTTCAATGATAGTATTTTTGAAAAGTATGAAATTGAATATTTTAACCAATCTTATATAAATTCTGTGGCTGACAATAGTATATTGGTGCCTGATAATGATGGTTTTATGAGGCTGCTATACGAAGAAACTAACAAATTAAATAAAAAGTTATTTTCTTATTATGAAATATTAGATGATTTATCTGATATTTATCTTGAACAAGAAGAATTATTAGAAGCAAATTATGACTCTTTAATCTTAGAGCAGGGCAAAATTAAAATTCAAAAAAACTACTTCATATTATTAAGTATTTTATTTCAAATACTTTCATTACTCTCATTTCTTCTTCTTTTTAGAAATTTTATTAATAGCACTTTTGTAAAATGAAATTTTTTTTAATATTAGTAAATATTTTAGTATTTATAATGTTCTCATCTTTAAGCGCTAAAGAATATAAAAGTGTACATGGATTTACAATTAATATTGGTGAAGAGTATCTTTATACTTCTCCAGTAGTTATGGATAACATCATTAACAATGCTCAAAGTGAGTATACTGACTTATTTCCAGACTTTGATCACTTTAAAGAAAGTATGAAAGCTCTAAAAGGTCAGGAATATAAAATAGAGTATATTGTTGAGATTAAAGACCCATATTCTACTAATAATATAACAATAACCTCTGATAATTTAAAAGACTTCCCACAATGGAAAGATGCAAAATTAAATGAGGACACTATTGATAGTATTTGTGCATCATCTGAAGTTGAATACTCAGCAATATGGAGTAAGCCTGTACGATTTAAAAAATGTATCCTTCATCCTAAAATTAAAAATAGTATTTTTTTAGAAATGGATGGAATGGTTTCCAATACCCAGGTTAGTCAATTTCTCTTATTTGAAAATGACAAGATGTATATATTTAGTTTAACTTGTTCTAATAAATGTAAGTAATGGAAAAAAGTATTTTCTAATACGATTAATTCTATAGAATTTTAGAAAATTATTGAATAAACCCCAAATACCCAAATTAAGTGTCTAGATATTGGAATGATTACTACTTAATGAAATAAATGATTGTTAGAATTATAAGGATAATGACAATCCAAATAGTAAGATTAGTTAAGAATTGTTTTAATTTAGAATTAGATTGTAGAAAAGCTGGGAGTACTAATAAGAGTATCCCTAGCATATAAACAAAGGGTAACATCTGATCTAACATTATAGCATTTTACCATGTTTTAATTAATAGTGTTCAAAATTTAATAATATTTAGATAATTAATTAATTTATCTTCTAGTTGGAATTTTAGATGCAACGTACTGTTTTCGAACGCCTTCTCTAAAGTAAATATAAACCCCAGCTGAAATAATACAAATGACCCCTAACAAAGTTCTGAGTGATGGGATTTCA
>JABICI010000007.1 GCA_018652335.1 Flavobacteriales bacterium | reverse complement strand
CTGTTCTTCATTCATACGCATTAGAAGTGCATCTCTAGTAACGCCTGCATTATTAACAAGAATATCTATGCTTTTAAATTCAGAAAAAATATCTGAGATAGCATCAGTAAAATCTTTGCCTTTACTTATATCACAGCTTATATAAGAAGCTTTTAAACCGTTAGAATTTAATTTCACAACTAGTTTTTTAATTTTTTGACCTGGCAATACAAACAACATGTGCTCCAGCTTCAGATAATTTTTCAGCTACTACTTCTCCAATACCTTGAGATGCTCCAGTTACAACAGCAATTTTCCCTGATAAATTAAACATTTATATTTTCCAATTCTTTAAAAGTTCCATAGCTAATTGTTGGTAGTTTACGGTTAATTCGTTTATTTAACCCTTTTAAAACATTTCCGGGGCCTGCCTCATAAAAATTATTTATCCCCGACTTTTCAATTGCTTCTATCGTTTTTGACCATAGAACGGGTTTCTCTAATTGTTGGATAAGCGAGCTCTTAATATCTGCACTTCTAATCACAGGAGTAGCATTTATATTCGTATAAACAGGATAAATAGCATCTGATATCGAACTTGCATTTATGACCTCTGACAATTTTTCTCTTGCCGGTTGCATTAATGGAGAGTGGAAAGCACCGCTAACATTTAATTTTACACACATTCGCGCCCCTTTTCTTTTAGCTATATCCATAGCCCATTCGACGGCTTCATTGTGACCTGAAATAACAACTTGCCCTGGCGAGTTATAATTAGCAGGAACAACTTTCTTATAACCTTCAAAATCATTGCATATCTTAAATATAATTTTATCTTCAAGGCCAACTATTGCGGCCATTGATCCATCTCCTTTCTTACCTGCATTAGCCATGCTCTGTGATCGAGCTTTAACCAGTTCTAAACCTGTGTTGAAATTTAAAGATTTTGCAATAGTTAAGGCCGAATATTCACCTAAACTATGTCCTGCGACAGCATGAGGAACTAACCCTTTTTCTAGTAATATTTCTCCTATAATAACAGAAACAATATATATTGCTGGTTGTGTAAACTGCGTTTTTTTTAGTTCTTCATCTGGGCCATTAAAAATAATATTTTTGATATCACAGTTCATGATCTCATTAGCAAGATCAAAATATTCTGAGCCTATTTTTGTATTCTCAAATAAGTCTTTTCCCATCCCAACTTTTTGAGATGCTTGTCCTGGGAATAGCCAAGCTGTTTTCATCATTAATCCTCCCATTTTAAAAGGATACTACCCCAAGTAAATCCTGCTCCAAAAGATGAGAGTAATACATAATCACCATTTTTTATTTTCCCATCATCAACAGCTTCACTTAAAGCAATCGGAATAGTTCCAGCTGTTGTATTACCATATTTACCAATATTTATTAAAACTCTTTCTTTACTTATTCCACATCTTTCAGCTGCAGCATCGATTATCCTTTTATTTGCTTGGTGTGGAATGAATAAGGATATATCATTACCAGTTAAATTATTATTTTTTAAAATTTTCGATGATACATCTGCCATGCCTCTTACAGCATGTTTAAAGACTGTTTTTCCATCCTGTTTGATAAAGTGATCTCTATTCTCAACCGATTTAACTGATGCGGGTATCTTACTACCTCCACCAGGAATAATTAGGTATTCTCCGCCTGAGCCATCCATATGTAATAATGAATCAATGATCCCATTATTTTTAGTTTGTTGAAGAAGTACACCCCCACCACCATCTCCAAATATTACACAAGTATCCCTATCTTGAAAGTCTAATATTGAAGTCATGGTATCAACACCAATCACCATAACATTATTATAGTTACCCGACTTAATTAATGAGGAGCCTGTTTCCAAACCATATATGAAACCCGAACATGCTGCACTTAGGTCAAAGCCCCATGCATTTTTTGCATTGATATTATTTTGAACAATAGCAGCTGTGGATGGTGTAAAATGATCTGGGGTAACAGTACCTACTATTATAACGTCAATTTCAGTGGGAGAAAGCTGACTTTTTTCTAAAAGAGTTAATGCTATTTTAGTAGATATATCAGAGCTTGCTTCATTTTCTCCTACAACATGCCTTTGTTTGATGCCTGTGCGTGATTGTATCCAATGATCAGATGTGTCAACAATTTTCTCCAAATCATGATTTGTCATAATGTTTTCAGGTAGACTTCGAGCTGTCGCCACTATTTTTGCTTTGATTGAAGACATTAATTAAATGAAACTTAATATGTTACTAAAAATTATGTTTGATTTATTCTAAGAAACTGATATCACTGGACGTCCACGATAATAACCGCAGTTAGGACATGCTCTATGTGGCATTTTAGTTTGACTACATTGGGGACAATCAGTTGTTGAAATTGAGGAAGATTTGTAATGTGTTCTTCTTTTTCTACTTCGAGCTTTGGATTGTCGTTTTTTTGGCAGTGCCATTATTTCTCCTTAATACTATTTTATATTTATTTTTTTTAATTCATCCCATACTGTCTGCTGCTCTGGAACAGAGCAACCGCAAATAGAAATATTTCTATTTTGACCACATAACGAACAAAGACCTTTGCAATTAGCTACACATAAAGGCTTCATTGGTTGCGCAAGTGCAATAACATCTGTAAATACATCAGCCAATTCTATGTACTCTTGATTTTCTAAAAAAGTGATAAATTCTTTTTCTTCTGTATCAAAAAGATTTTTGAAATTATGATTTACAATATTTACGTCAAAAGGAAGGACATGCATAAATGATTGATTGTTTAGGCAGCGAACGCATTCATAAGAAGTTTTTGCATATATATTACCATAAAGATTAAATGATTTATGCTTCTTCTTTGAGGTAATCTCACATTTAATTTTATCACTTAAGAAACTAATACCTTTATTGGGAAGAGTATCTGTATCAAATTTAAATATTTGATTTCTAAATCCTGATTTTAAATCTTTAAGATGTAATTTCATTTTAAGTATGCAAATTTACTTATAATGATTCTTATATTCAATATTCAAGGAATTATAAACTTTTAGATTTTTTAATAATTTTACCTAATCTTCGTCTATGTCTTCTTTATAAGAATCAGAACTTTTTGGCTCTTCTTCTACAATGAGATCTTCAATATTTAAATTTTTATCATCATCATCTTTTATTTCATCTTGATCTAGTCTATCTAGGACATTGTCATCATCTGATTTCTTTTTAAAGATGATGAACATTATTGCTTGGCCTACAGAAAAAGTAGATAAAACGTATGAAAAAATTGATAAGCCTATTAAAAAATAAAATGCAGAAAGAATAATAGCTGCAAAAGAATAACTTGAGTTTGTTAAGTAATTATTTGAAATATCAAGAACAGGG